>JASHSA010000072.1 GCA_030037035.1 Thermoplasmata archaeon | reverse complement strand
AGCAGTACGTGGCCACCTACAACGAGGACCCGCGGCCGTTCCAGTGGAGGGCCACCGCCGACCAAATCATTGCGAAGGTCCGCTGGAACCGGTTAAACGTAGATCTGGCTGGCGCACCACACTAGCTGGTCAGAGCCTGGGGACCCGCCCCTCGACGACCTCGGAGGTAGACGAACTCCGTGCCGCGCGCGGCCCTCCGTGAGAGCCACCAGACGTCCTGGGTGCCTACGTCCAGCCCTGCAGCCCGGGCGGAGTCCACCAACGCCAGGAACCCCGCTTCCGGAATGTGGGTACGAACGGGGGTTCGCCCGCGGGTGCTGAGCGAGAAGGCGAGGTCCGAGCCTTCGTCGTAGAGCCCGGTCTCCGAGCGGTCGGAGAGGACGATGTTCGTCGACGGATCGCTCCAGGACCAGCGGCGCGCCCCCGAGCCGGAGAACGCCAGCTCGAAGCCCGCCGCGTCGACGCGGATCTGCGTGGGAGGGACGCCGCCGGAGCTCCGCCAGGTCGCGATCGTCAACCAGGTCGGGAGCGCGAGAAGGATCAACGTCTCCAGGGGGAAGTACACGAGGGGCGAAATCGGGAGCTTGTGATCGCTATAGTAGGCGAGGTCGGCCAGCCAGATCCCCCCGAAGAGCCCCCAAAAGACGACCAGAATGATGACGGCGCCGACCTTGGAGCGGGTGGAGGACGGATCGGGGGTCTGCCGAAGATCGGCAACGAAGGGCAGCTCGGGGTGACGGTTCTCCGCCGCGCCGCTCCTCGAGGGGGGTGTAGGAGGCCCCGTCGGCGCATCGTCGTCGAGGACGGGGGGATCGTAGTTCACGCCCCCGAGGGATGGTGAGTCGGGATTTAATCTCGTGACCGCGAGCTCGGGCTCTCGACCGCCGCCGGGGTCGCTGTGTCACGAGGGCCGCGCTCGAGGCCCCGCACCGGGCCCTGGTCCCCGCTGAGGCGCTGAAGTCGCCCGTTCACGAGGGGAGGCCGCGTTAGGGTGCAACAGCATTTGCGACCGCGGGCCTCGGCCGCTCTTCCTCTCCGCGTGTTCCTCCCGAGGCCGGAGTACCGACCCGTGCGAGATGACCCAAGCTTCCGGGTGCTGCTCAAGAAAATGAGCCTGGCTTGGCTTTCGAGGGACAGCCCTCCCGCAGGTGACGCACGGCGGCCCTCTCGCGTGGGGGGCCACCCAGTTCATCTCCCAAGGTGGAGCGACCGGACGTGAGCACGTGCCGGTGAGACTTTCTGGAAAGGATGCCGGAGGGGAACACGACTGAATCGTTCGAATCCCTGACATCTCCCAGAGACACTCCTCGGAGCGGGTTTTAATCCGACAACGGCCGTTCACGGGCCGTGCCATCCACCCGTCGTCTCGCCGCGATCATGTTCACCGACCTCGTGGCCTTCTCCGCGCTGGCCCAGCAGGATGAGGCTCTCGCGCTTCGGACCGTCGAGGAGATCTCGGCGCTGCTCCGGCCCCTCTTCACCGCCCACGGCGGGCGCGAGGTGAAGGGCCTCGGCGATGGGTTCCTCGTAGAGTTCGGCAGCGCGCTCGATGCGACCGAGTGTGCCATCGCGATCCAGAGTGGCCTGTTCCAACGAAATCAGTCGAGCGACGTCCAGCCCGCCGAGATGCGGATCGGCATCCATCTCGGAGACGTGGTGCAACGAGACGGTGACATCCTTGGGGATGCCGTCAACATCGCCGCCCGGATCGAACCCCTCGCGGAAGCCTCGGGGATCTGCATTACCGGTCCGGTCTTCGAGCAGGTGGGCAACAAGATCCCCTACACCTGCGTGCGACTCGACCATGCGTTCTTGAAGAATATCAGCACGCCGATCGCGGTTTTCAGCGTCGATCTTCCCTGGCACGCCCCTCCCGCCGCGCGGATCACCCCGTGGACGAACCGGACCGCGGAGCTCGGAATCGTGCAGGAGGCGGTTCGAGCCGCCGCCAGCGGGAGCGGCGCGATCGTCGCTCTGGGCGGTGAATCCGGGATCGGGAAGACCCGACTGGCCGAGGAAGCGATCCGGAAAGTGGAAGGCAGCGGGTTCCGGGTGTTGCGAGGGCGCCGGTTCGAGGAGGAGTTGAGCGTACCCTACTCCCACTGGGTCCAGGCCGCCCGGACGTTCGTGCGAGAGTCCGCGCCGCCGATGGTCTTCAAGGTGTGCGACGGGTGCGAGCGAGAGGCGTCGGGGCTGGTCCCCGAGCTGTTGGATCGGCTCGGGCCACGGCCTTCGGCCCCCCAACTGTCCGCGAAGCAGGCCCGTCTCCGATTCTTCGAGGGAGTCACTCGATTCTTCCAGAACATCGCTCGCGAGACGCCCCTGGTGCTCCTGTTCGACGACTTCCAGTGGTCCGATCCCGATTCGGTATCGCTCCTCGAGTACTTCGGAGCCCAGCTCCCGGGCCAACCCATCCTCGTCCTCCTGACGTATCGAGACACCGAGCTGGACCCCAACGGACCTCTGGGCAGGGTGCTGTTCGAACTCAGGCGTCAGGGCAATCTTCGCGAGATCCCGTTGAAGCGCTTCGAGCCCGACCAAGGACGGGACCTGGTGGGGGCCGTCCTCGGGGGAGCGGTTCCGCCCGTTGCCGTCGTTCAGCCCCTGCTCGAGAAGAGCGGCGGGAACCCCCTCTTCGTCGAGGAGCTGTGCCGGTCCTTGGTGGAGGATCGTACGCTCGTCCGCACGCCGGACGGGTGGCGGACCGCCCCCGGCGCTCGAGTGCAGGTGCCCACGACCGTACGCGAGGTGATCCGTCACCGGGTTGACTGGATCGGCCCGGAGGCCGAGAGCGTCCTTTCGATCGCATCGATCTTTGGGAACCAGTTCGAGTTCGACTGGCTCCGGGAGCTGAGCGAAATAGACGCCGACCCTCTGCTCCGGCTGGTCGAGGCGATGCTGCGCGCCCGGCTGCTCCGGGAGAAGGAGATTGCGCCCGGCCGGTCGAACTACGAGTTCGGCGACGAGCAGACCCGGGACGTCCTCTATGCCGGGCTGTCGCTCGTTCGACGCCGGCAGTACCACCTCCGAGCGGCGCAGATCCTCGAGCGGGCCTGGAGCGGCTCGACCGATGAGCGGGCGGAGGAGCTCGCCTACCATTTCCTGCAGGGCAACGATCGGGAGCGGGCCCTGCAGTACTACGTTCGGGCCGGGGATCGCGCCCAGCAGCTGTTCGCGGGCGGCGACGCCGCGTCGTCCTACGCGGAGGCCCTGGACCTGCTGGAGGAGGAGATCGCCCAGCAGCGACAGGTGCGAGCGCGCCGCGAGCAAGCAGTCGAGGTCGCCGGTAAGCTGGGGGACGTCCAATGGCACCTTGGCCCGCATTCCGACTCGATCGCCACGTACCTGCGGGGCACACGGCTGGCCGAGGGATTGGACCCCATCGTCCGGGCTCGGGCCTGGATCAACGTGGGGCACGGGTACAACGGGATCCACGACTACCCCGCAGCGCTCGCAACCTGCGACACGGCCGAGAGCATTCTCGGGGCCTCTCCACCCGCCGGCGCTACCGACCCCCGGTCGAGCGAGTGGGTCGGGATCCAGCGGCTTCGGATGGAGGTCTACTACTGGATGGACTGGCAGGTCAGCGGGCCCCTCTACGCGGCGGCCCTGGCCCGCGTCCGACCCTACCTCGAGAAAAGCTCGAGTCCTTTCGATCGGGTTCGACTCTACCTCAGTCTGAAGAGCCAAGACTTTCGGCAGCATCGCGGTTGGATTTCCGACGAGGGGCTCGAGTACGATCGGAAGGGTCTCGCGGCCGCCCGAGAATCCGGGGACCCCGAATGGATCAACGGGGCCATCTTCGCCTTGGGATTCTCCCACTTCTGGCGGGGTGAGGTGGGACCGGCCCGGGAGCTACTGGCCGAGTCCCTGCGCGGGGCCGAACGGATGGGTCTCACCACCGCCCTCTCTCGCAGCATGACGTATCTCATGGCGACCGAGCGGCGGTCGGGAGACGTGGCCGCCGCGGAACGCCTCGTGCCCATGGTGCTTTCCGCGGCCGACACGGCCGAGCTCCCGGAGTATTCGGCGATGGCGTACGCAACGGCCAGTTGGGTCGCATGGCGTACGGGCGACATGGAGCGGGCGCTGGCAGAGGGCGAACGGGCGCTCCAGCTGTGGCACGAAATCCCGAACTCTTACCCCTGCGAGTGGATGGCGATCTGGCCGTTGATCGGCGTCGCCCTCCATCGCGGAAGGACATCGCGGGCGCTGGAGCTCGCTCGAGGGCTGCTCCCCGTGTCCCAGAACCCTCTTCCCCTGGAGCTGGAGGAGCTGGTCCGTCGGGCGATGGCCCTCGAGGAGAGCGGGGACCGCCCGGCCGCGACGCAGGCCCTCGAGCGGGCGCTGGATGCGGCGCGCCGACTGAAGTACGCCTAGGCCGAAACCTCGGGTTCTTCGCGGCTCGCCGTGGCGCGGCGACGGACGCGGGAAAATGTCGGAGGGGGGATTTGAACCCCCGGCCCCAGGATCTCTCCCGGCGCCCCGACGGGGCGCCGCTATGAGTCCCGTGCTCTGCCAGGCTGAGCCACTCCGACGGTGAGCGGGTCCGCCATCGTCGGCCCGGCGGGCCCTAGGCCGCCGGTTCCTCGTCGGCGGCGATCGCGGGCTCCGGCGCCTCCCCGGGCGACGCCGGTCCCTCCGGGACCTCCTCGGCCGGGGCGCCCGGGATCTCGTCCGCGACGACCCCGAGGACGACCGAGCGACGGATCTCGATCTTCTTGAGCGGGTAGAGCGACTTCACGCCGTGGGCGAGGAGCTTCGACAGCTCCCCCTGGATCATCTGCTGGACGAACTCGGCGGAGGTCCGGCTCTTCGCTTCCTCGGTCAGCACGCTGGCGATGCGATGCCGCAGCTCGGCGCGCAGGCGCGTCTGAAGCCGCTGCTCGCCGACCGCGACCGGCTTGAGGACGATCTCGACCCCGTCCTTGGTGGTCACGAGGAGCGACAGGTCGATCTTCGAGCGCTTGCGGCGCGCGAGGCGCCGCACGTAGTCGGTCGTCAGGTCATGGCCGACGAAGCGGGCCTCGGCGTAGCCGTCGCCCGTGAGCCGCTCGATCCGGAAGCGGAGCTTGACGTGCGCCTTGCCCGTGTCGATCGCCCCGGAGAGCTCGGGGAGGGTCGCCTCGAGCGTGCGGCCGACCAGTTGTTCCGGCTCGCTCGCGGCGGTCTCGCCCAAGTCGACGTGCTGGAAGAGCCCGGGGGCGCGGATCTTGAACCAGTGCTTGGACCGCCACTTGTCCTTGACCGTGCGCGCGAGCGCCGGTTTCTTCGCCGGGGTCTCCTTCTCGGCCATCGGGCGGGCGTGCG
>JASHSA010000071.1 GCA_030037035.1 Thermoplasmata archaeon | reverse complement strand
CCGCACCGCGCTCGCGCTGAACCCGAGCAACGCGACGGCCCACCGGTTCCTCGGCCTGATGCTGATCGCCCTCGACCGGATGGACGAGGCGAAGGCCGAGATCCGCCGGCTGATCCGCCTCGAGCCCGGCGAGCGGGCCAACGGGACCCTCGCCTGGGCCGAGCTGCTGGACGGCAACGTCGAGACCGCGATCCGCCTGCAGCAGGATGACGTCGACGCCCATCCGTCCCGCGCCGGTCCGCACGTCTATCTCGGCATCGCGCTCCTCTCCTGCGGTCGCCGGGCGGAGGCGCTCCGCGAGGCGGACGCGCCGCTCGCCCCGGACGACGGCGAGACCGTCCGCTTCGACCACGCGCTCCTCAACGCGATGCTCGGCAGGACGGAGGCGGCGCGCGCCCTCGTCGCGGAGATCGACCGCGGGGAGGCGAAGTCGTACACCGACCTGACCGCGCTCGCGATGCTGTACGTCGCCTTCGGCGAGCGGGAGAAGGCGCTCGACCTGCTCGAGAAGGACTTCCGGGAGGGGGATCGCACGCTGTGGATCTACTATCGGGGGGTCTGGTTCGACCCGATCCGGGACGACCCGAGGTTCGTCGCCCTGCTGCGCCGCTACGGCGTTCCCGCGGAACGCGCTCGGGGAGCTCCGAAGACGCGCCCGGCCGGCTCGGATTGAGGAGCGGCCGTTGCGCGATCGCCTGGTTCGCTGGCAGCGCTCGCTCCGGACGAAGGCCTCGGGCGCGTCCATCGTAGCAAATAGGCGCACGACGTACGCTCCCCCGACGCTGGGGGTTCCCGCCCCGCTGCGCGCGAGGAGGTCTTCGTGAACCGCCCTTCGAGAGACGCCGTTCGCCGGCTCCCGGGGCGCGGCGAAGAGGCCTCCCGGCTGTCCGGCCTGCGGGCCTCGGAGGAGCAGGAGCCCGGGGAGCGGATCTTCCTCGCGACGCTGCGCGTCCAGATCCCCCAGGACCTCTGGTTCGGCCGGTTCTCCTCGCAGCACCGGTCGGTCCGCGTCGAGGTGCTGAACCGCACCGACCTCACCGAGCACACGTCGATCTCCGACCATTGGATCTCCGGAGGACCGCCCGGGGCCTGGGCGGAGGAGATCGCGGCGTACCCGGACGTGCTCCGCGTCGAGAGCCTCGCGGCGGTCGGCGAGGGCTGCGTCTACCGCATCACGTACCGCAACCCGCCGGTCGTCTACACCTACCGCCGGCTGCGGCTCCCGATCCAGTTCCCGCTCCGCCTCCAGAACGGCGTCCTCACCTGGGAGGTGATCGGCCGTCGGGCCGAGTTCGACGAGGTGCTCCGGTTCGCCCGCAGCCGCAGTTCGGCGGTCAGCGTCTCGTCGATCCGGCGGGGCCCGCTCCGCAGCCACCTGCCGTTGCTGACCGAGGCCCAGCAACGGCTCCTCAGCCAGGCGATGGCCGCCGGCTACTTCGCCGTCCCCCGAGGGATCACGCTCACCGAGCTCGCGCGGGAGCTCGGGCGCAGCAAATCCGGCGTGAGCGAGGCGCTCGCGCTGATCGAGAAGAAGCTGCTCGAGAGCGCGCTGCGGCCGACGACCCTCCTCCCGTAGCCCCGCGCGTCCTCCGAACGCCTTCGGCGGTACGAACGGGTTCGGGGCGACCTCATCCCGCGAGCCCGGCTTCGACGTCTCGCCGAAGAGCTTCCATGCAGCCCGCGACCGCCCCTCCCAGCACTCCCGCCGCCCGGGAGTCGATCCTCGTCCATGGCCGCGACCGCTTCGTCACCCTCGCCGTCGCGCTGGCCCTCGCGCACCGGGCCGGGAGCCGTGTCGCCTGGGTCGATTTCGCCCCGCCGTTGAACGAGGCGCACGCCGCGGCCCGCGCCTGGGCCGAGGCGCGTGCCGGTCCTCCGGTCCTGGAACGGGTCGATTCCGAGCAGCTGCGCCCCGGGGAGGTCGGCCGGGCCGCCGTCGAGCGGCTGGTCCTCGACCTCTCGGCGGCGGAGCTCGCACGGGTCGTCGAGCACCTCCAGCTCCCGCCGCTGTTCCAGCGGCTCACCGCCGAGGCGGCCGTCGGCGGTCGCCCCGGGGCGGTGCTGCTCGCCAACGTCGACGTCCTCCGTCCGGAACTACGCGCCCGGTCGATCGAGGAGGTCCGGGTCCACGAGACGCTGCATCGCGAGGGGCTCAGCCTCGTGGCGACCTCGGGGGCCGGCCCGACCAACACGCTCGACCGCCCGTTCGACCGCGTCTACCGTGTCGAGCCCTTGGCGGACCCGAGCGGGCTCGGACTCGGGCTCACCGAAGAGAGGGGAGGCCAGGAGCCGGCGGACGGGCGTCCGGTGCCGCTACGGCGAGCGTGGTCGCAGCTCGGGCTCGACCCCGAGCTGCTGCCCCCCGCGCCACCCTAGGGCGTCCCGTCGACCGACTCGAGCCCCGAGAGCAATGCCGCCCCGTGCGGCGAGCCGAGGCCGGTGCACGGGTTCCATCCCGGCCCGGCCGAGTAGCCGCCGTTCGAACCGTGCGTGATCCCCCGGAAGGCGGCGGCGAGCGCCGCGGCGTAGAGCGGGGGGTTGACGAAACCGAGCGCCTGGCCGAGGCCCTGGGCGCACCGGGCGAGCAGCGCGGCCCAGAGGGGCGCGGCGGCGCTCGTGCCTCCGATCACCGCCGGAGCGCCGTCCACGAAGACCGCGTAGCCGGTCTCGGGGTCCGCGTCGGCCGCGACGTCCGGCACGCCCCGACCGCTGTCGCCGTCCGGCGCGAGCGGCACGTTCGCGCTCCTCTGGTACGTCGGCCGAGGGAACAGCTCGCTCACCCCACCGCCGCTCGCCCCTTCGTTCTCCGCGAGGTCGTTCCAGACGACCTCCGAGACGATCGTCGTCCCCGAGAGCTCGAGGCGCGTCCCCCCGCAGCCGACGACGTAGGGGCTCGACGCCGGGAAGTCGACCGCGAGCGTTCCGGCCGGCTCGCCGTCGGAGGCTCCCTGGTCGCCGGAGGCGGCGAGGACCGTGACCCCCTGGCTGGCGCCGTCCTGCGCGGCGTCCTCCAGGGCGGCGCGGGCCGACGTCGACCAGCTCTCCTCGGGGCCCCCCCAGCTGACCGAGACGAACTCCGGACGATGCGTGCTGTCGTGGACCGCGCCGGTGAGCGCGTCCGCGAACCCCTGCTCGGTGTTCGGAGCGAAGTAGACGACGATCGTCGCCCCCGGGGCGAGCGTCCCGGCGATCTCGATGTCGAGCTCGACCTCAGCGTCCGGGCCGTTCGGGTCGCCGGTCGGCGCGTTCTCCGCCCCGTCCAGCCCGACGGCGACCACCGTCGGCTCGGCGACGCCGGTGCCGGCGAAGTACCGCGTCAGGTCGGAGGGGGAGTAGCCCCCGCCGAACTCGAGGAGGCCGATCGTCTGGCCCGCCCCGGTCTGGGCTGCGGGAAACCCGTAGGCGGCCCCGACGGCCGTCACCGCGTAGCCGACCGCGCGGGGGTCCGTGTTCCGGCGAAAATGCGGACGGAGCGCCGGTCGGCCGTCGAGACCGAAGACGCCGCGGACGATCGGCAGGAGCTCCGCGGGTAGGCGCAGAGGACCGTCGTGCGAGCGGTACGACGCCGTTCCCCGTCCGAAGCGGAGCAGCTCGACCCCGAAGGCGGCCCCGATCTCGCGTGCGGGACCGGAGAGCGTGATCGCGCGACGGACCGTCTCGACGCGCCGCACGGTAAGCCCGCTCCGCTCGGCGAACCGTCGGACGGCGCCGACGTCGGCCGAGCGCGCGGAGTACCTCCGGGCGAACTCCTCGCGACCGAGGAAGCTGCGGCGACGGATCGGCACCGCGCCCAGCTGGTCGATCGAAGGGAGGGGCGGACCCGCGACCCCCCGCCGCAGGAGGAGCGAGACCTCCACGGCCTCGGCAGGGGCCCAGGCCCCGAGGTCGTCGAAGCCGAGCGGCTGGTGAGGGCGGCTCCCGGGGAGTTCCACGGAGAACTCCGTGGACGTCTCCCCCCCCGGCCCCGCCGGGGAGCGAGTTCGCTTCGCCACGAACGGAGCAGGGAGCGTCGGGGGATACCGATTGCAGTCGGAGGGGGCGCTCCGGCCGGACTCAGACGTAGCCCCAGGACGCGAGGCGCGAGTCGACCGTCGCGCCCGCGCCCGACGCGTCCGGGAACGCGAGGCGCGCGGCCGAGCGCAACGCCTGGAAGACCTCGTCGAGCTCGCCCGACGGAACGACCTCCTGGGGATGCTCGCCCTTCGGGTCAGAGTCGAGGTCGACCCGCGAGCAGTGCTCGGTCGCCACGTCCATGGTGAGCTTGCGGGAGCCGAGATAGCCGCAGACCTCGAGGCGGTCGAGCTCCGCGAGGCGCCTCGCCGGGACCCTCGAACGCACGATCCCCCCGAGGCCGTCCGCGATCGCGACGACCGGCGCTGCGGCACGGCCGTTCCCGCCGGGGGCGGCCCGGGGGTCTCCGCGCACGTCGCCGGAGACCTGGGCGACCATCGCCTCGATCGCCGGACGGAGCGCCGCGAGCGAGATCCAGTCCTCCCGGGGGAGGGGCACGTCGACCCCGTGAGGCGGCCGTATCCAGAGCGGGACGCGCAGGAGCGACTCCGCGGTCCGCAGGCCGTGGAAGAGCACCCCGGCCTCGCCGAACGCCTGACCGTGGTCGCTCGTGAGGACGAACAGCGAGTTCTCCCAGCGGCCGGCCGCGCGCAGGAGCTGGACGAGGTCGCGGAGGCGGTCGTCGAGCGTACGGAACGTCTCGTCGTACGCCCGTCGCATCGAGGCGAGCTCCTCGTCGGACGGGCTCCAGGAGCCGATCGCCCAGTTGCTCGAGTCCTGGCGCACCGCCCCGGTCCAGGGACCGGCCCGTCCGGGGCCGTCTCCGGGGGTCGGTAGGATCCCGAAGTACGGCTCATGGGGCTCCATGAAGTTGACGAACGCGAACGCCGGCCGCTCGGCCGGAATGCCCGCGAGCCAGCTCCGGAGCTCCCCTTCGATCCACGGAGCGACGCGCATCCCCGCCGGGCCTCGCTTCCGCCCGTTCAGCAGCGGGGCGATCTTGTCGACCGGGCGCGGCCAGCGTGCGATCCAGCTCCAGACCGGCTCCTGCAGTCCGAAGGTGGCGATGCGGGCGAGGTTCGAGCCGGAGCGCCGCGTCGACGCCTCGGTCGGCGGACCCCGGAAGCCCCGGAGCAGCCAATCCTGCTTGCCTCCGACCCACCAGTCCTCGAACCCCTGGTGGAGACCGGTGAGCGGTCCGACGAAGTTGTTCGTCGTGAAGCTCGCCGTCCGGTAGCCGATCGCCCTCAGCGAGTCGGCGAGCGTCGTCGAGCCGGGGGCGAGCTTCGGCAGGCCCTTCAGGTGGAGCCGGTGCTCCCAGGGCGGCAGCCCTGTGAACAGGCTCGCGTGGGACGGCGCGGTCCACGGCGCCGGCGCGATCGTCCGGGGGTGGACCCAGCACTGCGCGCGGAGCTCGTCCAGGAACGTCTGGCCGGGGGCTGCGGCGAGACCCCCGGAGAGGACGTCGAGCCGGGCCGTGTCGAGCACGACCACAACGACGTCCGGAGGGCGGACCCGGACCGTCGGGTCGCCGGAGCTCATGGGGCCCCCGGGACCCCCGCCGTCCCGAACCGCCGCGGACGGAACGGCAGGGGCCCTAGGGTAGAGAAGCGCCCCAGTCTCCGCAGCACGCCGGGCACCACGAGTCCTCGTCGGCCTACGTCACGGCCGAGGAGCGGCGAGGGCGGTCGGCGGTTCTGTTCAGTTAGCGGGCGCTTCGGCGATCTCGCCGGCCTCCTTTGGGACGCCTCTAACCTCGGGAGTTGACCCTCATTGGGCGGGCTCGACATCGACCACCCTAGCGAATCAGCATGAGCGATCGCAGCGAGATATCGACGATTCTATCGTCGAGACCCGCCGGTCTCTCATCTTCCTTCGTTACCAAAATGGCGAACGGGGCGGAGTAGGCACCTCGATCAAGGAAGGTCCGGAGACCGAGTGTGTCACTCAGACTGTTGATGTTCCGACGGTACTTCACCTCAATCGGAATATGGTGGGCGCCCGCAGACAAGACAAAGTCGACTTCGGGGTCCTTCGTCGTTCTCGGTAACCAATTCAGGTCAGCCCCGACAAGGCCGATAAGCAAGTATCCGACCACCGACTCCGCTAGGAATCCGGCGAGGTCAGCAAGCTCACGGTGCGCCTCCAGCACCTCGGGCGTAAGCGGGACTCTTTCTTGGAGCGTCGCCGCACGGAGCGCCGGGTCGCAAAGAGTAATCTTCGGGTAACCGCGCCGCTTCTTCAGTCGGAAGCCAGCCTGCTGAACCAATCTTACTAGCAGGGTCTCATCGAAGAACTGTAGGTACCTGCCCACAGCCAGTGTTGATACGGTGCTTCCAGGAACGCTAGCCCGAATCTCGCGTGCCAGCGTCGTCGGCCCGGGGGCCTGACCAGCGTACTTACAACACAGGCGAAAGACCTCGGCGAGTAACTGTGGGTCTCTGCGCCGCCCACGTTCGCCCAGCCGGAGGTCGTGTTGGATTGCGCGTTTGACTATGGCCTCATAGAGGAGGGGCGCGACCGTATCCCAAGGCGTGGCGGCCCCGAGGTGAGACATCGGGTAGCCGCCTCGCTCGTCGAATCGAGCGAACGCGGGGTCCCTAACAGCCTGGTGGCTGAGACCGAAGGCTCGCAGCGACTCCCAGAACTCCTTCCTCACCAGAGGGAGGGTTGCCCCAACGGCCGCCAGCGGAGGTATGGTCCCGATGCCGTCGATTCCGGCAATCTCTCTCAGTGTAAGGGGCCCGAGTTCGAGTGAAGTGAGTCGCCCTGCGAGGCTATCCTCGCCGCGTCTGAGCCGCAGTGCGGAGCTACCGGTGACCAAGACACGCACGTCGTAGGTGTCCCAGAGACTCTTGATTTGGACACCCCAGTCTGGCAGATTCTGAACCTCATCAAGGAGGAGGATCGCTGGCGTGCCTGCCCGAGCTGTCTCGTTTAGGGTAGAGCCTAGGATGTTCGCTTCGTACCACCGAGTAACCCGAAGAATGACCTCTTGCCCGCTTGGCGCCCGCACGAGAGTGCGCAGGCTCGGCAGGTCGTCGAACTGAACCCTGAGAATCCGCTTGGACCATCGATCAGCATCTGATGTGATTAGCTGGTCGATGATTTGCTCTTGAAGGGTAGTCTTACCGACTTGCCGGGGTCCCCTTAGAACGACGGCAGGTAGTCGACTCTCGTCCGTGAGCCGTCTGATGATTAGGTCGAACGGCCAACGCTTGAAAGGTGGAACCGGCCTCCCCGGCTTGCTGTCCCACCACGGGTTTGAGGACCTAAGAACGGCCTCGACACCAGCAGGCAACCCATTCGCCGCGGCCGCCATTGGCCCCCCTAACCGCGGATGCCGTAGCGCTGTAAGACTTAGAACCACCGCCATCCCGCCGCTTCTACGTAGCTTCAGTCCCCTCCGGCCGTGTGGCGAGCCTGATGATTTCCCGCCACCGGAACCCGGGGATGCTCGAGAGGCCGGCCGCCTCGCCGGGGGTCATCCCAAGCGCGAGGTGCGGTCGGACGATGTTGTAGTGGACTCGGAAGCCCTCCATTAGCGCCCCGGTGCTGCCCTCGCTGTCGAACCCGCGCATCGGGCGGATCCGGTCCTTCTCCGAGCCGTGAAGCCGCTCGACTAGGTTGTTGGACTCAGGCGCGCGAATCGAGGGAACGACCCGGTGGGGAGAGTTGTTGCCGTGAGTCTCGAACTCGCGTCGTACCGCGTGAGGGTAAGCGGTCATGCCGTCGGTGAAGACCGCCGGCGGCCCGAGCGTCGACGTCACAGGGGCGTCGCGAACGGTCGACGGTCCTTGGCCGGTGCTGGCGTAGCCCGCCCGACGGGCAGGAACACCGCCGTCCGCGACGGCCCGGAGCTCCTCCGGCAGGGAGAGGACCGGGCGAAGGCTCAGGACTTCGCCGCGGCGGCGCCGTAGGGGAGGAGCGGCTCGGCGACGAACGCACGGATTGCCTCGAGCAGCGCACCTCGGGCCCGGGCGACCTCCGCGAGCCCGCTGTGGACCTTGGCGTCGCTCTCCTGCGAGAGCGGGAGCCGGAACGCCCGGAGGACGTACTCCTCCTCCTCCTTGGCCCACGCCAGCTCCGAGACGACGAACGCATGCAGCGCGGAGGCGAACCGTTCGCGGGCACCGTAGCCGTGGGAGGCGTAGAACGTGAGGAGGCGGTGCAGCTCGCCGATCCGCTCCTCCGAGAGCGTCTGCTCGTGCAGCATCGCCTGGAGCTCGCGAAGGGACGTCTCCCGGGGGGGCGGGGACGGTGCGGGGGCCGTTCGTTCCCGACGCCGGAGTCGCCGGGGCGCCGGGCCTTCGTCGTCCGCCGGCAGCGCGGGGGGGACGAGCGAGAGCAGGTGCCGGACCCGGGGCGCGTGGACCTCGACGCCGTACCGGCGGCAGAGCTCGACCCCTCGACCGAGGTACTCCGGGTCGACGTCTTCGCCCCGGTCGAGCCGTTCCGCGACCGCTCCCATCCGTTCGGCGAGCGGAGCCAGGAGCTCTCCGTCCTCGAGCAGGAACTCCGACTCGAGCTCCCGCGCCACCTCACCGCCGCTCGGCGGCTTCGCTTCCGGGATCGCCATGGGATACGGTCGGTTCCGCGGGGCTTAGCCCGCGCGTCAGGCGCTCTTGACGAGGCCGCGACGGGCGTCCGCCGTCCGCGGAGCCGACGGCCGTCGTCCTCTAGATGCGGCCGACGCGCTCGATCGCCTGCAGCAGGAACGCCTTCCCCGGGGTCGTGATGCTGTAGCGGCGGCCGACCGTCCGGCCCCGGCTCCAGGCGTACCGGGGTTCGGTGAGCTCGACCGCGTAGCCGTTGACGACGAGCAGTCGGAGGGCGCGGGCGGTCTCGGGGCGGGAGATCGTCGGGAAGGCGCTCCGCCCGAGCAGCGCGCGCAGCTCGTCGAGCTCGAGGCCCGGGACTTCGGGCTCCTCCATCTCGTCTCGGTTGAGCTGCTTGAGGATCTCGACGAACGCCCGACGGAGGCCGAGTGCGGCCTCCTCCGCCGGGGCGAGCATGACCGCGCGTGCGGGTCGCGAATCACTTGAACCTATGGTTCCAGGCGGTCGCCGGCGCCCCGCCCCCGGGACCCTTCCGCGCCGACGCCGTCCGCGGCGCCGCGGTCCCGGGGAACGGAACAGTTCTGTGCGTCGGTACGTGCCGGTCTAACGCGTGTGTAACGTAGTCTATATCTGCCTTTGCCGACCTTGAACAGGTGATGGCACGGCCACGAAAGGAGAAGGCAAAGCGGCGCGTGGGCCTCGCGGTCTACGTTGAGCCCGTGATCCTCCGCGCGCTGCGCCGCGCTGCCGAGAACGACCGACGGTCGGCGTCGACCCAAGCCGCGCTCTACATCGAGAACGGCCTGGGCCTGCGCAAGCCGCGGCCTCGTTGATCCGCCGGCGGACGCAGCCACCTAGGAAGGTCGCAACCCGGCCCCGGGCCGGGAGGCCCGACCTCTCGAGATCCGCCCGCACGC
>JASHSA010000070.1 GCA_030037035.1 Thermoplasmata archaeon | reverse complement strand
GTGCACCTGCTCCGCTTCCTGCGCGACGTCCTCGGCTACCCGGCCGAGCGGATCCGCTTCTTCGAGAAGTCCGAGCGGGAGCGGGCGTTCTACAACCGCCTCCAGTTCGACGCCGAGGTCCACCTCGAGAGCCTCGGCGGCTACAAGGAGCTCGGCGCGGTCCACTACCGCGGCGACTACGACCTCCGCCGCCACGGAGAAGCCTCGGGAAAGGACCTCTCGGTCAGCCGGCCGGGAGGGGAAAGGGTCGTCCCCCACGTCCTCGAGCTGACGTTCGGCGTCGACCGCAACCTCTGGGCGCTCGCCGACGTCCACCTCGCGCGCGACGGCGAGCGCACCGTCTGGCGCCTGCCGAGCTACCTCGCCCCGGTGTCGGTGGGGGTCTTCCCCCTGATCGCGAAGGAGCACCGCGACTTCGCCGAACGGCTCGCCGCCGACCTCCTCGCGGCCGGCGTCGAGTCGGAGTTCGACCTGGCGAGCTCGATCGGCAAGCGCTACGCCCGCATGGACGAGGCCGGTACGCCGTTCTGCGCGACGGTCGACGGCCTCACCGTCGGCGACGGACCGGAGCAGGGGAGCGTCACGCTACGCCAGCGGGACTCGAAGGCCCAGGAGCGGGTGCCGGCCGCCGAGCTGGTGGGGCGGATCGCCCCGTCGCTCCGTCCCCCCCGTCCCCCGCGCGCCTAGCCTCGTCAGGCGACTTGGCGCGAACCGCTATATCTCGCGAACCCCGTGCTTACGAATCGATGGACGGCAAGCCGGCGACCCCGTCGGGGAGCCCGGCGTCCTCCCCGACCGCCCAGTCCCTCCGTCGGACCCGATTCCTCGGCCAGCAGTACGCCGACATCACCAAGCTCCGCGAGCTGGCGGCGCATCAGGACCGGCTCGCCGCCCGCTACGAACAGCGGATCTCGCGACTGAACACGCGCATCGAGCGGCTCCGCCACCAGGCGACCCTCCTGCGCGAGAAAGGCGAGAAGGTCCTCCAAGCGGTCCCCGAGCTCGACCAGGAGATCAAGCAGCACCAGCGGACGGCCGACGGGGCGACGTCGCGCCATCCCGGGACCGCCCCGAGCAGCGATGTCACCGCCCTCCACTATCGGATCCGCAAGCTCCAGCAGAAGGTCGTCGACCTCCAGCAGAAGGCCCGCGCGCTCGAGCTGCGCGCGGCGCAGCGGACCCAGAAGACCGCGGAGCTGAAGGTCAAGGTCGACCGCTTCACCGAGGCGGCGCACCTCGCCGCGCAGGAGGCGGCGCAGTACCGCCAGCGCGCCGACCGGCTCCAGCGCGTCGCCGAACAGGACGTCGCCGCCGCCGCACCGGCCCCCGAGGCCCCGGCGTCCGTCGAGACGAGAGCGGCGGCCGCGTCGGGCTCCCCGCCGCCCGAGACCCCCTCGACGTCGCGGCCATGAAGCTGATCGTCACCGTCGGGATGCCCGGCTCGGGCAAGGACGAGCTGGTCGACGTCGCCCGCTCGATCGGCCTCGCGACGCTGAAGATGGGGGACCTCGTGCGCGCCGAGGCGGCGCGCCGCGGCATCGCGCCGAACGGCTCGGCGCTCTCCCGCCTCGCCGCCGAGGAGCGGGAGAAGCACGGCACGGCGGTCTGGGCCCAGCGCGCGCTGCCGAAGCTCACCGAGACGAAGATGCTCGTCGACGGCGTCCGCTCGGACGCCGAAGTGACGTGCTTCCGGCACCAGTTCGGCGACCTGTTCGTCCTCGGGATCTTCTCCTCGCCCGAGACCCGCTACGAACGCCTCAGCCGGCGGGGGCGCTCGGACGACGGGGCGAACCTCCAGGAGTTCTTCGACCGGGACCAGCGCGAGCTGCGCTTCGGCATCGGCAGCGCGTTCATCCTCGCGGACGGGCTGCTCGTGAACGAAGGCGACCTCGGCGCCTTCCGCCAGAACGCGCGGCAGATGCTCAGCCGCATCCTCGCGCGCGAGACGTAGCCGCCGGGGCCGCTAGGCGCCGGGGACCGGCCGCGCGGAGAGCCTCGCCCGGACCGAGTCGAACCGCTCCCGGTCGACGACGACCGCGACCCGGCGTCGTCCCTCGGAGAGGCGCCGCGTCTCCGCCGCGAGGTGCTCGTCGCGGGCCGCCGCGAGGCGGCGGGAGCCGCTCCCTCCCGCGATCGAACCGTCCCAGGCGAGGGCGAAGGCGTCGGCCGAGGACGTCGCCGGCGGGGAGCGGCCGAGACGGTGCTCGCGCACGGTGCGACGGACGAGCTCGACGTAGCCGATGTGCTCGGTGAAGAGCTCCGCCGAGGCCTCCTCGTCCGGGTCGAGCGCGGCGACCGGGACGTTGTGGCCCCGGCCCCACTCGAGCGCCTGGAGGAACGAAGGGTTCGGGACGCGGACCTCCCCGAAGCGGGCGAGGCCCCGGACCTCGCTGAGCTCGGTCGGGGCGAGCGGGACGACCGGCTCGGCGGCGGCCCCGACGAAGTAGCGGACGAGGCCCTTCAGCTCCTCGGAGGCGACGCCGGCGCCGATCGCCTCCGGGCCGAACGGCTCGAGCGCCCCCGGCACCTTCCGGGCGTCCTCCTCGAGGCCGCGGACGGGAGCGAGGAGGAGGATCTCGGACCCGGCGTTCAGGCGCGCGGAGATCACGCGCCCTCGCGCTCGGCGATCGACTCGAGCAGCTCCTCGGGGCCGCGGTGGCGCTTGAGCTCGGCGACGGTGAGGATCGGAAGCCCGGCGATCGTGCGCCGGTGGACCTCCTCGCGCACGACGTACATCGCGTGGCCCTCGGCGACCCTCGCGATCCCGTGGAGGAGCTCGGCGCGGCGGGCGGCGGTGCGGAGGCTCCCGACCCCGGTGAGGAGGATCTCCTGCGCCCGCGCGAGCGCGTCGAACGGGGCCCGCACGGTCACGGTGACCTCGAGGCCGAGCCCGTCGAGCTGGCGGAAGACCCCGTCCCGGAGCGCGTCGCCGGTCGGCGCGGGGGGCCCGGCGGTCGCGGCCGTCGCCTCCGCGTCGGAGGAGCCCGGCGAGGCCGGCCGCGGGAGCTCGAACAGGACGAGCGGACGGACGAGGGGCTCGTTGAAGTACTCCTCGATGCGGGCGACGACGCTCGCTTCGGCCCCCTGGCCCTCCTCGTAGAGCTGGACCGCGCGCCGGGAGACTCCCGCGATCGACGCGAGGGCGCCGAGCGAGAGCCCCCGCTCGAGCCGCAGCTCGCGGAGCCGCTCGCCGTCCAGGTGGGCGAAGACGCCCCCCGGGCTCGCGTACAGGAACGGCGGGAGCGCCTTGTCGAGGTACTCTCGGAGCGTTCCCTCGTGGACGATCGGCACGCCGTAGCGCGTGTAGACGACCCCCTCCTCGAGCTCGGAGAGCCCGGAGCGCTGGCCGAGGACGAGGACGATCGCCGGGAAGAGCCGCCCGAGCTCGCGGAGGCGGCGAGCCTCGTCGGCGTCCAGCGCGTCGATGTTCTTCAGCGCCTTGATCAGCAAGAGCGTCGCGTCCCGTCGGGCGACCAGGTCGAAGCTCGACGGCCGCGCGCCGGTCGTGGCGGCGACGTAGAAGCCGGCCTGCTCGAGCATGCCGCGGATGCGCTCGATCCAGCGTTCGCGCGGTCGACCCATCGCTCCCCCGGAAGGAATCCAGTTTCCGCTACTATATAAATGCCTATCTCCGGCTCTCTCGGGGCACCGAGCCCGCTCGGCGCCCCCGAGGGCGCCGACGCTCCTTTAGTTCGGACGCGGGTCCGGCCGGGCCGAGGCAGGCGTGGACGACCACACCGACCGACGGATCGGCGTCATCTTCGGCCTCCTCGGCGCGGTGCTGATCGCGCTCGAAGGCCTGCTCGCGCTCGCGCGGGGCGTCTTCACGGTCGCGGTCGGCCACGCGGGACACGCCTACTATCCGTTCGACCAGGCGCTGATCCTGCTGGTCGCGGCGTTGATCATCGGGGCGTTCTCGCTGCTCGGAGGGGTCCCGCGCGAGGGACGCGCGACCGTCGCCGGGGTCGTCCTGATCGTCGTCGTCATCGTCGGCTGGCTGGAGCTCGGCTTCGGCTCGGGGGTCCTCGCGCTGCTCGGGGCCCTCCTGACCCTCGTCGGCGGGGTCGTCTTCGTCGTCGGCGGCCGCTAGGGTCCCTCGTACGCCGCGCCCCCCCGCTCCTTCTCGACCCGGAGGCTCCCGAGCGCTCCGCCGCGGGCGCTTGCCGGTGTCCCCCCGCCCCGGGAGGCTCCGCCCCGAGCGATCGCGGCCCTCGGCTCCGACCCGGCGTCGCGGGCGTCGTGACGCGGTCGGGGGCCCCCCCGTCGTGCGGCCGCTGGAGCCCGAGCCTGCGCTCCTCGTCCGCGCGGCCCCGGACCGGGACTCCGGTCTCGTCGTGATCGCCGACCTCCACCTGGGACTCGCCGCGACCCCGAGCGCGCCTCTCGGCCCTCCCGGGGCCTCCGCTCCCGAGATCGCCGAGCACCTCGTCGGGCTCTGCGCGCGGGCGCGGGCACGGCGTCTGCTCGTCGCCGGGGACGTCAAGCACCCGATCGTGGGCGTCCCGCCCTGGCTGAGGCCGGTCGTCTTCGACGTCTTCGCGACGCTGCTCGACGCGGGGGTCGTCCCCGAGGTCGTCCTCGGGAACCACGACGTCGGGCTCGTTCGTCACCTGCCGAGGGAGGTCGTCGTCCATCCCTCCGAGGGCGCCGTCGTGGGGCCCGTGGGGATCTTCCACGGCCATCGCTGGCCGTCGTCGCGGGTGCTGTCGTCCCCGACGCTCGTCGCCGGGCACCTCCACCCGGGGTTTCGCTTCGCGCCGACCGCCGACGCGCCGGACGGCAAGCGGCGCGTCTGGCTGCGGGTCGACTACCGGCACGGCGAAGGGGTCGCACGGCCGAGCGGCCGGCGCGCCCCGGTCCAGGAGCTGATCGTCCTACCGGCGTTCCACCCGCTCGCGGGGAGCGAAGCGCTGAACCGCGAGCGGCCGGAGCGAGGGCGCTCGTTCCTCTACGGGCGGTTCCTCGCGCGAGGCGAGGCGCGGGCCTACCTGCTCGACGGCACCGACCTCGGCCGGCTCGTTACGCGCCGGAGGGAGTAGGTCTCCGGAGCAGTTCGACGAGCCGCTCCGGCTCGACCACGGGCGGCGCGCAGCTCGTCTCGTAGCAGACGGTTGCCCGGGCGCCGGCCGTGCTCGGCGCGGCCGTGAGCCCCGGGAGCGAGAACGGCGCCGGCGGGGTCCCGTCAAAGACGACGACGCCGGGCCGGTACGTCCTCTGCGCGGCCTGCAGGAGCTCGGCCGCCCCCGAGCCGGTCCCCTCGACGACCACCTGGACCGGCGGGATCTCGAGGGTCGCGGCGCCGAGCGCCGAGCCCGCCGCGAAGAGACCGGCACCGCCGAGGCGGGCCGTCACCGGGACGAGGAGCGCACGGGCGAGCCCGAGCCATCGGTCGTCGTGCAGCAGCCGTCCGAGGCGCGCGAAGGCGAACACCGCGCCGGCGTTCGCGCTCAGGTGGGGATTGTCCTCGAGCGGATACGCCGGCTCGCCCGCCCCCCCGACCTTCGGGCCGTCGTACAGCTTCGGCGCGACGTCCCGCAGCAGGCCGTCCTCGCCGCGGAACTCCCGGTCGACGAGCTCGAGGATCGTCCGAGCGGCGTCGAGGTAGCGGGGCTCGCGCGCCGCGACGGAGAGCTCGAGCAGCCCGGCGGCGAAGCTCACCTGGTCGTCCAGGAGGCCGAAGCCGTAGGCCCCGTCCTCCGCGAGGCGGTGGGCGATCCCCCGCGAGGCGTCGTGACCGTGCGCGAGCCACCGGTCGGCCGCGCGGACCGCCTCCGCGAGCCAGGTCGGTTCGCGGAAGACGAGCGACGCGGAGACGTGCGCCGCGATGAACCGGCCGTTGATCGACGCGTAGAGGGCTCGGTCGACCTGGGGGCTCGGACGCTGGGCGCGAACGTCGAGCAGCTTCGCGCATCCCCGCGCGAACAGCCCCTCCGGCGGCACGCCCGTCGCGAGCCCTTCCGCCGCTTCCGGGATGGGCAGCATCCGGAACAGGACGTTGCGGTCCGGGTCGTGGGGCATCCGCGCGTCGGTCCCGAGGCCGAACGCCCGGACGAGGAGACGCGCCTCCTCCGGCTCGAGCGCCTGCCGCAGCTCCGCGCGGGTCCAGGTGAAGTAGCCGCCGTCGTCGCCGGGGGCGTTGTCGGCGTCCTGGCTCGACCCCCAGCCGCCCGCCGGGTCGCCGAGGACGTCCCGCGCCCAGCGGACCGTGCCGCGCACGACCTCCTCGAGGCGAGGCTCGGGGAAGCGCCGGTAGCCGTCGACGTAGACGGCGAGGAGCTCGGCGTTGTCGATGCCCATCTTCTCGAAGTGGGGGACGTGCCAGCCCTCGTCGGTCGAGTAGCGGTGGAAGCCGCCGCCGAGCTGGTCGTAGATCCCCCCGTTCGCCATGGCGAGCAGCGTCTCGTGAGCGCGCTCGCCGCACGTCGCGTCCCCCCGCCGGAACTCCTCCTCGAGCAGGAGCGCGATCGCGCTCGGGTGCGGGAACTTCGGCGCGGATCCGAAGCCGCCGTACGCCGGGTCGAAGCTCGAGCCGATCTCGCGCACGACCCGCTCGACGAACGCGGCGAGCTCGGTCGGCGGGCCGGCGGGCGCCTTCGCCGTGCGCGCGAGCGCGTCGCGCACGGTCGTCGCGCTGTCCCGCACGCGCTCCGGCTCCTCGACCCAGATGCGGACGATCTCGCGCAGCAGGCGACGGAACCCCGGCCGACCGTGGCCGTCGGTCGGCGGGAAGTACGTCCCGCCGAAGAACGCCTCCCCGTCCGGCGTAAGGAACGCCGTGAGCGGCCAGCCGCCCTCGCCGCTCAGCGCGGCGACCTGGCGCTGGAAGCGCCGGTCGACCTCCGGATGCTCGTCGCGGTCGACCTTGACGGCGACGAAGTGCTGGCGCAGGAGCTTCGCGACCTCGGCGTCGGCGTAGGTCCCTTCGTCCATGACGTGGCACCAGTGGCACCACGCGGCGCCGATGTCGACCAGGACCGGCCGCCCGGAGCGCTTCGCCAGCTCGAACGGCTCCGTTCCCCACGGGTGCCAGTCGATCGGCTGCTCCGCGGCGGCCCGCAGGTACGCCGAGCTGGCGCCGGCGAGGCGGGACCGGCGCGGGGCTGTCGCCGCGGGTTCGTCGTCCACGGGCCGGAGGACCGAGGCGGGAACGTTACGGTTTCCCTTCCGCGGCGGGCGAGGGGCGGGTAAGCCGGTGGACGGGACGTTACCGCCCCGGCGGGCGTTATAAGGGACCCGTCGGTGGGCGCGCCGGAGGAGACGCCGGTGGAGATGCAACCGGGCCAGATGGCCTACGACCGGGCGATCACGGTCTTCTCCCCGGACGGACGCCTCTTCCAGGTCGAGTACGCGCGCGAGGCGGTGCGCCGCGGAGCGACCACCGCCGGGGTCGTCTACGGCAACGGCGTCGTCCTGATCGCCGACCGTCGGATTCCGAACCCGAAGCTCGCCGAGGCGGCGAGCCTGGAGAAGGTCCACCAGATCGACGAGCACATCGGCTGCGCGACCGCCGGCCTGGTCGCCGACGCGAGGGTGCTCGTCGACTACGCGCGCCTCGCGGCGCAGATCAACCGCGTCACGTACGCCGAGCCGATGAGCGTCGAGATGCTCGTGCGGCGGATCTGCGACTACAAGCAGCAGTACACCCAGTTCGGCGGCGTCCGCCCGTTCGGCACCGCGTTGCTGGTCGGCGGCTACGACGACACCGGGGTCCACCTGTTCGAGACCGAGCCGAGCGGCTCGCTCACGAGCATGCGCGCGGCGAGCACCGGCGGCAACCGCGGGCCGGTGATGGAGCTGTTCGAGCAGAAGCACAAGCCGAACCTCGACCGCGACGCGGCGATCCTCCTCGCGCTCGAGGGGCTGCGCGCCGGCCTCGAGGAGAACGGGACCCTCGCGCAGGTCGAGGTCTGCACCGTCCAGGTCGGCGAGGGGATGGGTCGGCTCGCCCCGGACGAGATCCAGCGCTACGTCCAGCGGCTCCCCCCGGCCGGCGGCTCCGGCAAGCCCGGCCGCGGCTAGGGCCGCTCCGCCCGGGGCCTTCCGATGGTGAAGGTCGAGGATGCCGTCATCGCCCGCTGGGAGACCCAGGGCTCAAGGTTCGAGGTCCTGGTCGACCCGGAGGCGGTCCAGGAGCTGAAGGACGGCAAGACGGTCAACCTCGCCGACAAGCTCGCCCTCGACCAGGTCTTCAAGGACGCGAAGAAGGGCGACAAGATCTCCGAGGAGCATCTCGAGAAGACGTTCCACACGCGCGACCTCGCCGAGATCGCCCGCCAGATCGTGCTCAAGGGCGAGGTCCAGGTCACGACCGAGCAGCGCCACAAGCTCCAGGAGGCAAAGCGCCGCCAGATCGTCGCGACGATCGCCCGCAACGCGATGAACCCCCAGACCGGCGCGCCGCACCCGGCGGCGCGGATCGAGGCGGCGATGCTGGAGGCGAAGGTCCATGTCGACCCGTTCCGACCGGTCGACGCCCAGGTCCAGGAGGTCCTCGCTAAGCTCCGTCCGCTCCTGCCGATCCGCCTCGACGTCGTGAAGGTCCGCGTG
>JASHSA010000069.1 GCA_030037035.1 Thermoplasmata archaeon | reverse complement strand
GAGCCCTGCCACGGTCGCCGCTCCCGCTCCTGCGGCAACCCCGCCGCCCGCGGCGTCCCCTCCCCCCGCTCCGGCCCCGAGCGCCCGGGCGCCGGCGGCACCCCCGACGTCCCCTTCCCGCTCGACCCCGTCCGCGCTCGCCCCTCTCCCCCCGACGCCGGCCCAGAAGGCGCAGGCGGCGCTCTGGAGCAGCTGGATCTGCCCTCAGTGCTACCTGACGAACGACCACGCGGTCGACGTCTGCCGGGGCTGCCGCCGTCCCGCGCCGCGGGCCTAACGCCCGCCGTCGGCGCGGCCGCTACGCTCCGCTCTCGAGGAGACGGTCGAGGAGCCCCACCGGCGGGGCGCCGTGGCTGAGCAGCGCGTCGTGGAAGTCGCGCAGGCTCCCGCGGAACTTCGACGCGAGCAGCCGCTTGCGGGCGTTCAGGATCGCGAGCTTGCCGAGCGTGTAGCAGAAGTACTCCGGGTTGAACGTCCCCCGGAGCGCCTCGCGCTCCGCCGGGAGCTGCTCGAGGTGCGCGGAGCGCCGGAACAGCTCGGTCGAGCGCTCGACCGGCCAGCCGTCGGTGTGCAGCCCGATCGACGATAGGAGACGGCAGTCGCGCAGGAGGGCGTCGTGCAGCTGGGCGAGCTCCGCCTCGCGGTGGCCGGCGTCGAGCCCGGCCTCGATCGCGAGCTGCTCGCAGTAGTGGGCCCAGCCCTCCGTGAACGACGGGGAGAGGAAGACCTTGCGCGTCAGCGGCGCGGGCCGCTGCCGGAAGTGCAGGAACTGGAGGTAGTGGCCGGGATAGACCTCGTGGACAGTGATGTTCCGCAGCATCGGTCCGTTGAGGTTGCGGAGCCATTCCTCCTGCTGCTGCGGGCTCCAGCTCGGGTCGACGAGCGTCACGTAGTAGATCCCCTCGGGGGTCGACGCGTCGAACGGCCCGGGCGGGTTCATGCTCGCGGTCGTCCAGGCCCGGCTGTACGGCGGCGTCTCCTCGACGCGGCAGACCGCCGGCTCCGGGATCGAGACGAGGTCGTGCGCGGTGACGAAGTGGCGGGTCAGGTCGACGAACGCCCGGGCCGTCGCGAGGACCTCGCCGGCCTCCGGGTGGTCGTTCGCGAGCCCGAGGAGGAGCTCCTCCTCGGTGCGGCCGGCCTCGCGCGCGATCTCGGCGAGGCGGGCCTCGTTGCGACGCAGGTCGGCGAGGCCGGCCTCGCGGATCTCCTCGACGGGGGCCTCGATCCCCTCCCGGACGAAGAGCATCCGGCAGTAGAGCTCCGGGCCGAGGGCAAAGTTCCCCGTCGCCCGGGGGAGCTCGTCGGAGCGGAGCCAGTCGAGGAACTCCCGGAGCGACGCCTCGGCGCTCTCCCGCGCCGCGCCGACCCGGGCGCCGAGACCGGCGCGGGTCGCGAACGTCTGCGCCTCGGCGAAGTGCGTCGGGAGCTGCCCGCCCATCGCCAGGGCGAGGTCGACGAACGCCTTCGGGAGAGGGCCGCGAAGCCGCTGCCGCCCGGTGCGAAAGATCGCGCCGGCGTCGAGCAGGACCTTCTCGACCGACGCCGCCCGTTCCGCCGGAGGGGCGTAGTCGCGGACGAGGTACGACGTCAGGGAGAACATGCCGACGTAGGAGATCGGGTTCCGCTCGAGCTCGTGGGCCTCGCGCAGGTCGAACAGCGGGCTCTCGAGGAGCAGACGCAGCAGCAGCCGGTCGATCGCTCGCTCCGGGGCGAGCGAGCCCGGGTCGACCGCTTCCAGACGCTCGAGCAGCCGGTCGGCGGTCCCCTCCCACCGCTCGGTCGCCGCGGTCGTGAGGTCGGGGCTCCGTCCGTCGTAGGTGTGCAGCCCCAGGCCGACGGCGTAGCCGGGCTGCAGCACGAACAGATGGTCGACGATCTCGCGCTCGAGGAGGTCGAAGTCGGAGGAGGAGGCGTTCATGGAGCCCAAGGAGCGGCCTCGGTCAAAAGCTGTTCCGCGGAGCGGCGGCGTCACTCGACCCAGGCGAGACGACACTGCGGGCAACGCCCCGCCTCGAGCGGCGAGCGGCAGACGAAGCATCGGGAGAGCGACCCGGAGGGGGCCTCGCTCCCGTCGTCCTCGGGCGCGCGCCGGGGGAGGGGAGGCGGGGTCCCCGGAGGGGGGAGGGCGACGGACGGGACGGCCGGCTTCGCCGTGCGGGCAGGCCCCGGGCGCGCCGCCCCGGGGGCGGCCGGGGTCTCGCCCGGGGCCGCGGGCTCGTCCCGCGGACGAGCCTTGCGGCGGAAGAGCGTCATCGCGCGGGAATCGCCGGCCGGGGGATAGCGGTTCGGTCGTCGGGGCCGGTCAGCGTTTTCGGCACCCTCGCCTAGCCGGGCCATGAGCACCCCTCCGTCCGAGAGGCTGCGCGAGCTGGGGATCGAGCTCCCTCCCCCGCCGTCGCCGAAGGGCGCGTACGCGCCGGTCGCACGCAGCGGGACTCTCGCCTGGGTCTCCGGGCAGATCGTCTTCGAGAACGGGGCGGTCGTGCGTCCCGGCACCGTCGATCACGACGTCCCGGCACCGGTCGCGAGCGAGCTCGTGCGGCGCGCGACCCTGCAGGCGCTGAGCGCCCTCTCCGCGGAGCTCGGGGGGCTCGAGTCGATCCGGCGCGCGGTGCGGCTCGGCGTGTTCGTCGCGGTCTCCGAGGGCTTCCACCGCGAGCACGAGGTGGCGAACGGCGGTTCGGAGCTGTTGCTCGCCGTCTTCGGCGAGGCCGGTCGGGCCAGCCGTACGACCGTGGGCGTCGCCGGGCTGCCGCTGCGCGCCCCCGTCGAGGTCGAACTTTTGGTCGAAACCGCCTAGCGCCCGCGTGGAGACGACCCGCTGGCCGGAGCTCCGTCGCGAGGGCCGCGAGCTCTACACCCGCAACGCGGAGCCGGGGACGAAGGTCTACGGGGAGACCCTCCGCACGGTCGACGGCGTCGAGTACCGCCACTGGGACCCGTGGCGCTCGAAGCTGGCGGCGTTCCTCCTGAACGGCGCGCCGGACGACCTGCTCGCGTCGCCGCGCTCGGCGCTCTACCTCGGGGGAGCGCACGGGACGACCGTGAGCCACCTCTCCGACCTCTGGCCGTCCGCCGAGCTGTTCGTCGTCGAGAAGAGCCCGAGCTCGTTCGCCGCCCTCTTGGCGCTCGCCCGCCGGAGGGCGAACGTCCTGCCGATCCTCGCCGACGCCCAGCTGCCGGAGCGGTACCGCGCCGACGTCGGGGAGGTCGACCTGCTCTACCAGGACGTCGCCCAGCGCGACCAGGCCCGGATCTTCCGCGAGAACGCCGAGGCGTGCCTTGCCGGGAACGGGCGCGGGCTCCTGATGCTGAAGGTCCGTTCGGTCACGCAGCGCCGGCCGGCGTCGGTCGTCGTCCGCGAGAGCCGGGCCGCGCTCGTGCGGGCCGGCCTCCGCCTGGAGGCCGAGGTGCCGCTCGCACCGTTCGCGCGGGAGCACGTCGCGCTCGCCGTCCGGTCGTAGGCCCGCGTTCCATCCTCCGTCGGGCGGTGCGGCCGCATCAGGGAGGGCGGGGTCGCTCCGACCGGGTGGTGGCGCGTGCCCGGGCTCGCTCGGACGACCGTGGTCCTCGCCGCGCTCTCGGTCGCCGTCACGGCGATCGCCGCCGCCCCTCTGCCCTCGGCCCCCGCCGCGCTCCGCGACCGCCCCGCGCGCACGATGGCCGCGAGCGCCGCTTCCCCCGCGGAGGTCACCGTCGATCCGGGGACCTGGTGGCTCGAGACCGGCACGAACGTCACGCTCCGGGCCTCCTGGATCGACGTCCCGCCCGGCTGCGCGGTGACGCCGAGCTGGTTCCGCTGGTCGATCGCCCCGGGGGGGACCGAGGGGAGCCTCGCGTCGACCGTAGGGCCGACGACCGTCTTCGTGGCGGACGGGGGCGGCACCGGCGTGACGACGGCCGCCGTCGATTCCGCGGCGGTCCTCCGGTGTGCGGGGAACGCCAGCGCCCTCGCCTCCAACGCGACCGCGGCGTTGACCGTGGAGGGGCCGGTCTCGCTCGCCGACGTGGCGATCGAGCCGAATCCGGCCGTGCCGGGAACGACCGTCGAGCTCCGCGGCACGGTCGGCGGCGGCAGCCCCCCGTACCGCCTCCAGGTCGCCTGGGGCGACGGGGCGACCTCGAGTGCGAACGTGAGCGCGGCGGGGGAGTTCTCCCTCGGGCACGTCTACCCGGCGAACGGGACCTACCGGCCGACGATCGTCGCGACCGACGTGAGCGGCGGCTCCGCGGAGGCCGCCCCGCCGGAGCCGGTGAACGTCAGCGCGGGGTTCGCGGCGGCGATCGCGCCGTCCGCCCCGGTCGCCGAGGTCGGCGTGCCGGTCGACTTCCAGGTCTCCACCGTCGGCGCGCCGGCGGCGTTCTCGTCGCTGTTCGGCTGTGACGACGCCGTCCTCTCCGATCCCGACGGCGGCCCGTCGCTCGAGTACGGCTGCACGTTCCGCTCCCCCGGCCCCTCGCCGGTGACGTTCGAGGCGGTGGGCGCGGAAACCCCGTACCGCGCCGCCGACGCCGTGCTCGAGCAGCCGGTCGTCGCGCCGCCGTCCGTCACGCTGGGACCGTCCGCGCCGAACGGCGAGGTCGGGGAGACCCTCTACGCTCCGCTCGCGATCGCCGGGGGCGTCCCCCCGTTCCAGCTCGCCTGGTCGGTCGTCGGCTCCGGCGCGCGCGGGACCGCGACGCTCGCCTCCGACGGTACGGCGTTCGTCCCGCTCAACGCGAGCGACGCCGGCACGTTCGTCCTGACGGTCGACGCGGTCGACGCGCTCTCGGTCGCGAGCCTCCCGGCGACGGAGGACGTCGACTTCGCGCCGCCGCTGGGGCTGGAGGCGACGGGAGCGGCCGCCCCGGCGGGGACGGCGGTCTCGCTGAACGTCAGCGCGAGCGTCGTGGGAGGCGCCGCCCCGTTCGATTGGGCGATCGTCGCCTCGACCGGGAGCCCGAACGCCTCGGCAGCGACCGGGGTGCTCGCGGTACCGGGAACGTTCGGCTGGAACGCCACGGTCCTCCGGGAGGGTCCGCTCGGCGTCGTCGTTCAGGTCGTCGACGCTCAGGGACGCCTCGCGCTCCAGCGACTGACCGAGCTGGGCGCTCCGGCCCCCCGCGCCTCGCTGACCCTAGCTTCGCCCGGCCCGGGCCGGCTCGTCCTCCGCGTGACGGTCGCGGGCGGGGTCGCGCCGTACGCCGTGCGCTGGAACGACTCGCGGGGCGGAGACGGAAGCCTCGGCGCGAAACTGCCGGGGACGCTCGTCCGGAACCTGACCGGCGTCCCGGCGGGTCCGCTCGTCGTCACGGTCGTCGTGCTCGACGCCCTGGGCTACGCGAGCCTCGCGACCGGCAACGTCAGCGTCGCCGCGTCCCCCGCCGGCCTCGCCGCCGCGGACGGCCTTGAACCGTTCGCGGTCGTCCTGGTGACGTTCGCGCTGGTGGCGATCGTCGGCTGGGCGGTCGTCCGCCGCGGCCGGCGGTCGCGGGCTCGGCCCCCGGCGCCGCTCGACCCGGTCGCCGTCCTGCGGGAGGTGATCGAGCCGTCCGACGGGGTCGACCGGGCGCTCGTCGAGATGCTCGCCGAGGAACGGGGGCTCGCCCCGGAGGTCGTCCGCGCCACGCTCGAGCGCCTGAAGGCGGACGGCACCGTGCGCTCGGGACGCGGCTTCGACGGCGAGGAGGCGCTCGCCTGGTCCGAGCCGGAGCGGCCATGACGGCGCCGCGCTGGGCGCTCGTCACATTCGCGACGGCGCTCGCCGTGGCGACGGGGTGCGCGGGCCTGCCCGGGCCCGCGACGACGCCCGCCGCCGCACGGACCGCGACCTCCCCGGGCCAGGACCCGGGGCCGGTCGCGAACTTCACCGCGGCCGTCAACCGCCTGGTCGAGCTCGTCGGGCTCGCCGGGGGAGGGATCCTCGCCCTCGTCTGGGCACGGGTCGCCCTCAGCTGGTTCTCGAACGACGTGACGAAGAAGGTCCAGGCGAAGGACCGCGCCCGCGACGCGCTGGTCGGCACGCTGTTGTTCACCGCCGCCGTCAGCGGCCTGATCTACGGCCTCGCCCACTGGGTCGTCACCGGCTCCTGACGGGCGTCGATGAGCGCGCTCGACCTCCCGGTCCTCGTCCAGACGCTCCTGTTCCTGATCTTCGCCGACGCGACCGCGCTCCTCAACGCGGTGACCGGACCGGCGTACGACAACCTGCTCGTCCCCGAGATGACCGTGCGCGCGCTCTATCCGGCGGTCCTCGGGGTCTCGGCGTCGCCGAACGACTTCCTCGGGCAGGCGGCGGCGTTCTCGTCGTACCTGATCGGCGGGGTCGTCGACCCGGCGGTCGCGCTGCTCGCGGTCGGCGTCGCCGTCCTCTATCTCGCCCGGACGACCGTCGCCCGTTGGGCGAGCACGTTCGACGGGCTGCTCCCCCGCCTCGTGCTCGCGGTCGCGGCGGCGAACTTCACCGTCCCGATCGCCGCGGCGATCCTCGGGCTCGCCGGGGGGCTCTACCCGGTCGTCGCCGGCTGGGACGGCGGGGCCTGGCAGAGCTGGACGAACCTCGGCGGCTACGGCGGGATCGCCTTCGCGTGGGACAACGGGGTCGTGGCGTTCGTCCTCTCCCTGGTCGAGTTCTCGATCGTCTTCGCGCTCGTGCTCGCCGTCGGCCTGAGGGACGCCGTCCTCGCGGTCCTGCTCGTGATCCTGCCGCTCGTGACCCTGCTCTGGCCGTTCCGCCCGCTCGCGGCCCTCCCCCGGCGGGCCTGGCTGCTGTTCGTCGAGCTCGCGTTCCTGCCGTGCGTGCTGGTCGTACCGCTCGAGCTGGCGGTCGGCAGCCCGAACCCGGTGATCCTCGTCGGCTACCTCGGCGCGGCGGTCGCCTCGCCGTTCCTGATCTCGACCGCGGGGACCCATCTGGTCGCGCTCGGCTTCCCGAGCGCGAGCACCGTCACCCAGGGCGGCGTGGCCCGCGGCCTCGCGGCGGCGCCGTCGGTGGCGACCGGCGCGGCGGTTCCGGCCGCCGGCCTCGCGCGGGAGGCCGGCGCG
>JASHSA010000068.1 GCA_030037035.1 Thermoplasmata archaeon | reverse complement strand
CGTGCGTACCCGGGTCCCCCGCTACGAGGTCGACGGGGCGCTCGCCCCGCCCGGGAGCCTCGCCGCCCGGCCGAGCGGCTACTGGCAGACGCTGACGACCGACGGGCTCGCCGCGCTGTATCCGTTCGGCGACGAGTCGATCGTCGAGCCGGGCGGCGTCCTCGTCGGCCTCTCGCTCTCGGACGCCAGCCCGGTGTTCCTCGACCGCTGGGCCCAGGCGAGCCACTCCTGGGGGATCTTCGGCGCCACGGGCTCGGGGAAGTCGTTCCTCGCCGCCCTGACGGCGCTGCGCACCCGCTGGATGCGTCCGCAGACCGAGCTGATCGTCCTCGACCCGCTCGGCGAGTACGGCGCCCTCGTCCGCGCGCTCGGCGGCACGGTCGTCCGCCTGCGCGACGGCGACGCCGGCCGGCTCAACCCGCTCGACCCGGCGACGACCGCCGGCGACCGGCGCGAGAAGGCCGGCCGCGTCGCGACGATGCTGCGCGCGCTCTGGCCGAGCCTCTCCGACGAGGAGTCGGCGACGCTCGACGCCGCGGTGAGCCGGCTCTACGACCGGGCGAGCCCCGAGCCGACGTTCGGCACGCTCCGGGAGGAGGTCGCCGCCGCGGGGGCCGGCGCCGGTCGGCTCCCGGCCCTGCTCGAGGTCTTCCGCAGCGGCTCGCTGCGCGGCGCCGACGGGCCGACGACGCTGGCGGTCGACGCCCCGGTCGTCGGCGTCGACCTCGCCGGCGTCGCGGAGGAGCAGCTGCCGTTCCACCTCACCTACCTGCTCGACTGGACGTACCACCGGCTCTCCCAACGGCCGGGCCCGAAGCTCGTCGTCCTGGACGAGGCGCACCTGCTCGCCCGCCACGAGGGGACGACGGAGTTCCTCGACCGGACCGTCCGCCACCTGCGCCACTTCGGCGCCGGGCTGCTGCTGATCAGCCAGAACCCGGACGACTTCCTCGCCCGCGCGAGCGGCCGCTCGCTGCTGCGGAACCTCTACGCCTGCGCGTTCCTGCGGCTCGCGGAGGTCTCGGAGGCGAGCCGGGGGTTCTTCGGCCTCCGGGGGCCGGAGGCGGAATGGCTCGGGCGGGCCCGCCTCCCCGCGGAGGCCGGCTACGCCGAGTCGCTCTGGAGGATCGGGCCGTGGCACCTTCCGCTCGCGGTCGTCGCGTCGACCCCGGAGTACGAGCTGCTCCGCGGCACGCTCGGGGGCGGGGCCCCCGCCGTTCCTCCCGGCGAGCCTGCGGCTCGAAGAGGAGGTTTATAGGGCGGTCCGGCGCCGGGGCCGGGCGTGAGCGACGTCGCCCCGACGGCCGAAGGGCCGCCCCGGCGCCGCTCGAGCTGGAGCCTGAAGTCGATCGTCGAGGACGTCTCGGGAAAGCCGATCGGGGAGTTCCAGGACCCGGAGCGTCCGGTCCACCCCTACCTGCAGGCGAAGGGGGAATCGCGTCCGGGCGGCGTCGCCCGTCCGTCGGCGGCCGGCGCGGGCGCCGCGGAGCCGTACGACCCGGTCGGCCATCTCTACCCTCCGCTCGTCGGGGCCCGGGGCCGGGAGTACCACGGTCCGGAGCACGAGCATCACACCGAGACGCTCGAGCGCCACCCGACCGTCCCCGCCGGGGTCGGCGAGCGTCCGCGGAGCGCCGGCCCGGCGCACCGGCCGGAGCGGCTCTACCTGCACTACCTCCTCCTGCATCTCGACCGGCTGGGCGACGCGGCCCTCGCCTACCTGCATCAGGCCGTCGACGAGGAGCTCGCGCACCGGGCCCGGCCGCTCCCTACGCCCCCGCCGGCGACGCCCGCCCGGGAGAAGGCGGTCGAGGCGGTCTCCGGCGCGCCGTCCGCGGACCTGCCGCCCCCGTCCGTCCCGGCGAGCTAGGCGCGCGCCGGCGGTCGGCCTCCCCGGCGAGCGTCGCGTAGACCTGCGGGTCGAGCTCCAGGCCGACGGCGTGCCGGCCGAGGGCGCTCGCCGCCCAGAGCGTCGTGCCGGTGCCGGCGAACGGGTCGAGGACGGTGTCGCCGACGACCGAGAACATCCTCACGAGGCGCTCGGCGAGCGCCCCGGGGAACGCACCGGTCCGGCCGGCGCCGCCCGCCTGCCGCGCGCCCCGGACGTCCTCCCAGACCTGCGAGAACCATCGGTCGCGCTCCTCGCGGCGGAAGCGGCTCGCGGCCCGTTTCGGGTCGTGCCGCGGGAACCGGCGGAGCGGGCCCCGCCGGAACAGGAGGACGTACTCGCAGTCGAGCGTGACGTAGGCGTTCGGCGGAAGGAAGCCGGAGCCGAGGAAGGCGTTCGGGCGGTTCGTCGGCTTCTTCCACAGGACGTACGGCAGCGGCACGAAGCCGACGCGCTCGGCGTCGAGCAGCGTCGCCGCGTGGTTCGGCCAGAGGCGGAAGCCGTCCTCCCCCCGCCGGAGCGCGTCGCCGATCACGACCGCGAGGATCCCGCCGGGGACGAGGACCCGGTGGCAGGCGCGCCACGCCTCGGCGAGCTGGCGCAGCATCCCGGGGTAGTCGGTCGCCCCGAGCGCGCGGAACTGCTCGTCCCACTGCGGGATCATCGGGTACGGCGGGCTCGTGAGGACGAGCTCGACCGAGCGGTCGGCGATCCCGTCGAGCCGTCGCGCGTCGCCGTGGACGAGACGGATCGACCCGCGGGGCGCCGGTTCGTCCACGGCGGGCGCCGAGAAGGGAGGATGGGTTATCAAGGGCCCTCCGCTCGACCGGACGATGCGGCTCGAGCGGCCGGTCCTGCAGGTCGCGCTCGACTTCGAGAACCTCTCGCGGGCGCTCGCGGCGGCGCGCGAGGCGGTCGACGGCGGCGCCGATTGGGTCGAGGCCGGCACCCCGCTGATCAAGAGCGAGGGGCTGGACGCCGTGCGCGAGCTGAAGAAGGCGTTCCCGGACCGGCGGATCGTCGCCGACATGAAGGTGATGGACACCGGCGCCTTCGAGGTCGAGATCGCCGCGAAGGCCGGCGCGGACCTCGTCACGGTGCTCGGCGCCGCCGACGACGGGACGATCGCCGAGGCGGTCCGCGGCGGCGAGCTCTACGGCGCCGAGGTCGTCGTCGACCTGCTCGGCGTCGCCGACCCGCTCGAGCGGAGCCGCAAGGCCGCCGAGCTCGGCGCCGCGGCGGTCTGCTGGCACCTCGGCATCGACATGCAGATGACGGCGCGGACGCCGTTCGAGCGGCTCGCCGAGCTCGCCCGCGCCTCGCCGATCCCCGTCGCGGTCGCGGGGGGCCTCACGAGCGAGACGGTCGCCGAGGCGACCCGCGCCGGCGCGCAGATCCTGGTCGTCGGAGGGGCGATCACGAAGAGCCCGAAGATCGCCGAGGCGACGCGCGCGATCGTCCGCGCGATCGCCGAGCGGAAGGAGGTCGCCAGCGAAGGGTTCCGGCGCTACGGCGCCGGCGAGGTCCGCGAGGCGCTCCTCAAGGCCTCCACCCCGAACCTCTCGGACGCGATGCAGCGCCAGGGGGCGATGCACGGGATCCTGCCCCGGCTCACCGGGCCGAACGTCCGCGTCGCCGGGCCGGCGGTGACGGTGCTGACGCGCGACGGCGACTGGGCGAAGCCGGTCGAGGCGATCGACCGCGCCGGCCCGGGCGACGTGATCGTCGTCGACGCCGGGGGCGGGGAGACGGCGATCTGGGGGGAGCTCGCCAGCTGGTCGGCCCGCGGCCGGAACCTCTCGGCGGTCGTCGTCGACGGGGCGATCCGCGACCTCGACGCGATCCTCGAGCTCGGCTTCCCGGCGTTCAGCCGCCACGTCAGCTCGAACGCGGGGGAGCCGAAGGGCCACGGAGAGATCGGGGTCGAGGTGACGGTCGGCGGCCAGCGGGTACGACCGGGGGACTGGGTCGTCGGCGACGCGAGCGGGGTCGTCGTGATCCCGCGGGAACGGGCGCTCGAGGTCGCGAACCGGGCGCTCGACGTGCTCGAGCACGAGAATCGGATCCGCGAGGAGATCCGCCGGGGCTCGACGCTCGCCTCCGTCCAGAAGCTCGAGCGCTGGGAGCGCGTCGGCTGAACGGCGCGCGCCCCGGCCCCCTCTGAGCTAACGGACGCGGCGCGCGGCGGACCTTGCACGGCCGGTCGCTCGCGAGCCGTCGTGAGGCGGGAAACGATGCCCCGAGCGGGATCTCGCGCTCACTTCGGGAGGTCTTTCGAGGGCTCGCCGGACGGGAGGGCCCGACTGAGCTCACCGCGGCGCCAAGCGTCCCGGCGCGCCCGCTCCCAGAACCCCGCCTGATGACGGTTCGGCCCTGCCCAGGTGGTCTCCCACTCCAGGGGATAGTCGACCTCCCAGAGGACGAGACCCTCGGGCTCGGCCATCGGGAGCGTCAGCCGCGACCGCCCCCGCGCCGCCTCCTCCAGCCTCTCGAGCGTGAGCCTCCCCCGGTCGACCTCCCGCAGGGCGCCGACGATCTTCCTCACCATCCCCCAGACGAACGACCGGGCCTCGACCTCCACGACGTGGCCCGGAGGCTCCGGGCCCACGCTCACCCGATCGACGGGGGTCCAGTGGGGGGAGCCCGCAGAGAACCCGCGGCCGAACGACCGCGCGTCGAGCGGCCCCACGAGGAGCCGGGTCGCCTTCGCGACCCGCGCCGGGTCCGCGAGCGGACCGGGGTCGAAGTAGCGGTACGAGCGCCGCCGGGCGTGCCGGACCACGAACCGCTCGGGGATCCGGCTCGCCGCCGTGAACATGAGGTCGGGCGAGACGGCGTTCAGGCGACGCAGCAGCTCGTGCGCGCGCAGGGGGGACGAGAGCGCGAGGGCGTTGGCCCGAGCGCTCACCCCGCCGTCGGTCCGGCTCGCGACCTCGAGCCGTGCGGAGAGGGGCGCGGCGATCCCGTAACGGCGGATCCCCTCGAGGACGACCCCTTCCACGGTCCGGAGACGGGGCTGGCGCGCCCAGCCGGCGAAGCCGGTGCCGTCGTAGCCGAAGCGCACCAGCCATCGCTCCTCCTGCTCCGAGACGGCCTGCGTCATGGCCCCCCGGCGAGCCCGTCGGATTTAGAAACGCGCCGTGCGAAACCGTCCCATACGCGCACCTATGAATTACACTATAGTCTACGCAGAATCCCCCTATATTCGAAGGTGAACTCGGTCGCCCGAAAAACCCCGCCGAGCCGAGAGGCGGGCGGGGAACGGAAAGCACGAAGAGGTGGGAGGAAGTCGAATGAGTGCACAGAACACCGGAGGAACGAGTTCGCCCCCGGCCGGGACCACGGGATCCGGCTCGGGCGGCATGGCCCCGAGCGATTCGATGTCGTCGCCCGCACGGAAGCGCGCACGCCAGTTCACGGCGGGCGCGGCGATCGGGATCGGCGTCGTGCTGCTCGCGGTCGGGATCGGCGGCGGCTACTTCTTGGGAGCGTATCTCAACAAGTCGAGCACCGCCACGATCGACGTCACGGAGACGGGGTCGACGCTGCTGGAGCCGATGGAGGACATCTGGGGCCCGGCGTACACGAGCACGGTCAACTCGCACGTCGTCATCAGCCCCACGGGCGGCGGCAGCGGCCAGGGCCAGTCCGAGGCCGGGGCCGGGACGATCGACATCGGCGGCTCGGACGCCTACACGGTGCCGACCAAGGTTCCCGGCGTGACCGAGGACCCCGGCGTCGTGGACGTGCCGGTCGCGATCTCCTCGCAGCTCGTCGTCTACAACCTCGGTATGACGCTCGACAGCGTCCATCTGAACATGAACGGCACCGTCCTCGCGAAGATCTTCGAGGGGACCCTCGGCGGCGTCACGCCTCCGGCGGCCGAATACTGGAACAGCGCAGGGATCCAGAACGCCAACCCCACGAGGACGCTCCCGGACACGGCGATCACGCCGGTCGTCCGCTCGGACTCGAGCGGCGACACCGACCTGTTCAGCACCTACTGCGACATGTCCTACTCGGGCTGGACCTACGAGAACAACACCAAGGCGTTCATCAACACGGTCCCGCCGAACGCGAAGACGGGCGACGGCAACATCGGGATCCTCAGCGTGCTGAAGAACCTCACCGGCGGGATCGGCTACGTCGGGATCAGCTACCTGTCGGAGATCAAGGCCGACGGCCTTGGCTGGGCGAACCTCGGCGACAACGCCGCGAACACGCCGCTGGGCGGGAACCTCAAGCTGAACGCCTCGGCGCAGGAGAACTACATCGGCTGGTCGCTGAAGAACGTCAGCCTTGACGCGAACCTCTCGCTCGGGCGGCTCGACTACTCCAGCTACGGCCTCGCGATCAACCTGATCCTGGGCGGAAGCCCGGCCGGGCCGATCACCTGGGCCGCGGGCGGAGGCGGCACGAACCCGGCGAGCCCGTCCGCGACCCTGGGCCCGTACCCGGACGTCAACCTCGAGTACACGCTGCTCAAGACGAGTCCGGCGAGCCCGTCGCACGAGGCGTATGTCGTGGCGTACGAGGAGTGGGTGATCTCCTACGGTCAGGCGTCGAAGTACCTCGACCAGGTCAACTTCATCCCGTTGACCCCGCAGATCCAAGGATTGGACCTGGAGACGCTCGCTCAGGTCACGATCGCCAACTGAGCCGACGGGCGCGATCGTGAGCCCCCCGTCCTCGCCCCCGACGCCGCAGGACGGGCAACCCCTTCCTGCGCCCCCCGGTCCGTCGTCGTCGAACCTGGGGGCGCTTCGTAGGATCCTGCCGTACATCCCGGCGCTGATCCCGCTCGCGATCACCGTCGCGATCGTGCTGGTGCTGGTCCAGGCGACCCACTTCGAGAACTTCGGCCGGTCGTTCTGGTCGTTCAACGCCGCCCAGAACGGGATCCTGATCTACGTCGTCGGCTCGTTCCTCACGTCCGTCCCCGCGCTCGCCCTCGCCATGGGGATCGGCCTCGCGGTCGCGATCGCCTCGGCCGTCTACATGCCCGGCTGGCTCGCCTCGTGGACCGACCCGTTCGTCGACCTGCTCTCGGGGATCCCGAGCATCGTCTACGGGCTCTGGGGCTACTTCGTCGTGGCGCCGTACTTCAAGGCGGACGTCTACCCGTGGACGACCACGTACCTCGCCTGGATCCCCGGCTTCGCCGCGAACCGTACCTCCCCGAGCGGCACCGGCGCGAGCGTCATGCTCGCGATCGTGATCCTGTTCCTGATGATCCTTCCCGTCACGACGCTCCTGATGCGCGACGCGCTTCGCTCCATCCCGAAGGACCTCTGGGAGAGCGGGCTCGCGCTCGGGGCGACGCGCTGGGAGGTGACCCGGCGGGTCTCGATCCCGTACTGCCGACGCGGGATCTGGGGAGCGGCGTTCCTCGGCTTCGGCCGCGCGATGGGGGAGACGGTCGCGGTGTTCATGGTGATCGGCCAGATCCCCCGGCTCCCCACGAACATCTACGACAACACCTCGACGATGGCGTCGCTGATCATCGCCGAGGTCGACACGGCGTTCGAGAAGAGCTCGGTCGGCTACCAGACGCTGCACTTCCTCGCGGAGCTCGGCCTCGTCCTGATGGGGATCTCGCTCGCCGTGAACGTCGCCGGGCGCTGGCTGATCCGGCGGACGTTCACCGAGGTCGCCGGCGTATGAGCGGCACGGCGCTCGCCGCCCCGGCGCTCGCGGCGTCCGACGACCTGCGGCGCGACCGCTCGGGGGGGGTCTGGCGCCGCACCTGGTTCGACCGGATCGTCGGCTGGGCGCTGCCGCTCACCGTCCTGGTCGCGGTGATCCCGATCCTCGACCTCGCCTACTGGATCTGCGTGCGGGCGCTGCCGAGCTTCACGCTCGCGACGCTGACGACGAACCCCTCGGGGGCCGGCGGGGGCCTCTACGCCCCCCTGGTCGGCACGCTCGAGATCCTCCTGCTCGCCACGACCACCGCGGTCGCGTTCGGCCTCATCGGCGGCCTCGTGACCGCCGAGTACCTCGACGAGGCCGGCGCCGGCGTCGTCCGGGTCACCGCGAACGTGATGGCCGGGATCCCGTCGATCATCGTCGGCCTGTTCGGGTTCCTCGCGTTCGTGCTGGCGTTCGGCTGGGGAGCCTCGCTCGCGGCGGCCGGGGTGACCCTCGGGGTGTTCATGACGCCGTACGTCTTCCGGGCGACCGACCTCGCCTACGCGTCGATCCCTCCGCACATCCGGGAGGCGGCGCTCGGCTCCGGGGCCCGCCCGATCCAGTACCTGCTCCGGGTCGCCACGCCGATCGCGCTCCCGCAGGTCCTCAGCGGCGTCTTCCTCGCGATGGCGATCGGCGTCGGCGAGACGGCCCCGCTCTACCTGACGACGAGCGCGGCGGCGATCCCCCCGAGCGGGCTGTTCGTCCCGGCCGGGGCGCTCTCCCTCTACATCTGGGAGGACTTCCAGAACCCGCTTCCGGGCGCGGTGCACATCGCGTTCGAGGCGGCGTTCCTGCTCCTCGTGATCGTCGTCGGCCTGAACGTCCTCGTCCGCCTCATCGGCCAGCGCGCGCGACGCCGCCTGGAGGGGCTGTTCCAGTGAGCGGCGCGGCGCCCGTCCCGAGCGGCCCGGTCGTCGCGGTCGAGAAGCTGAGCGTGACGGCCCGGGGGAACCGCAAGCTGCTCGACGGGATCGACCTCGACTTCGCCCCCCGGAGCCTCACCGCGATCGTCGGCCCGTCCGGCTGCGGGAAGACGACGTTCGTCCGGAGCCTCAACCGGATGACCGAGCTGACCCCGGGGCTGCGCATCGACGGCCGGGTCCTCTACCTCGGCCAGAACATCTACGGCCGCTCGGTGAACCCGGTCGTCGTGCGGCGGCGGATGGGGATGGTCTTCCAGCGCCCGACCGTCTTCCCGATGTCGGTCTTCGAGAACGCCGCCTTCGGGCTGCGCCTCGTGCGCGCCTCCGAGGACGAGGTCGACAGCGCGGTCACCGAGGCGCTCCAGCGCGCCGGGCTCTGGGAGGAGGTCCGCGCGAACCTGGACGGCCCGGCGCTCGCCCTCTCCGGCGGCCAGCAGCAGCGCCTGTGCATCGCGCGGGCGCTCGCCGTCCGACCTCGCGTGCTGCTTCTCGACGAGCCAACGAGCGCCCTCGACCCCGCGGCGACCCAGCGCGTCGAGGCGACCCTCCAGCGGTTGAAGGAGGAGATCGTCCTGATCCTCGTCACGCACAACGTCGCCCAGGCGGCGCGCGTCTCCGACCGGATCGCCTTCCTGCACTCCGGCCGCCTCGTCGAGGTCGGCGCGACCGGGGAGATCCTCGAGCGACCGCGCGAGCCCTTGACGATGCAGTTCATCACCGGAAGGGTCTAGGCATGAGCGCAACACCGCCCGAGGAGACCGGCCCCGAACTCGCCGACCACCACCGCGAGATCCTGCGGCTCGAGCACCACCTGCGCGAGATGACCGACCTCGCGATCGGGATGGTCGCCGACGGGACCCGCGCGCTGCTCAACGCCGACACCGCGCTCAGCCGCTCGGTCGTCGCGCGCGACGCGCCGCTCGACCGCTACGACCTGAACATCGAGATCGAGGCGATCCACCTCGTCGCCATCATGCAGCCCGAGGGCTCGGACCTGCGGACGATCGAGGCGATCCTCAAGATCGCCAACTGCGTCGACCGCGTCGGCCGGCTCGGCTACGACATCGCCCGCAACATCTCCGCCACCCCGCTCCCCTCGGAGGAGCCCGCGAAGCTCCTCCGCCAGATGGACGAGCGGGCGCGGGCGATGGTCGAGCAGGCGATCGGCGCCCTCCTCGCGTCGGACGCCGACCGGGCGAAGGGCGTCTTCGTCCTGGACGACGACGTCGACAGCCTGCACCGTCAGGCCCAGCGGACCGTGATCGACCTGCTCGGCAAGGGAGGGCCGGCCGCGGAGCGGCTCGTCTACGTGCTCCTCGCGGCGCGTCACCTCGAGCGGGTCGCCGACAACGCCTGCAAGATCGCCGAGAAGACCGTCTACGCGCTCACCGGCGAGCGGCGGCCGGAGTACTTCCCGTCGATCGTCCACCGGACCGGCCCGAACGCCGGGTGACGGACATGCAGGCAGGGTCGGAGCGCACCTCCCGGACGAAAGCTCATTATCGCGACGCGGGGCTCTCCCGAGGTCGGACGGAGCGCTCCCGTAGTCTAGTCCGGTCAAGGATTCGGGGCCTTCGACCCCGTAACGCGGGTTCGAATCCCGCCGGGAGCATCCGTCCCGGAACGGCGAAATCTTCGGGGTTTCCGTGGTTCTCCGCTTCGACCATAGTCTATAGTTCGAGCCCTTAAGGCTCCGTAAGAGGTCGGTATGATCCCCGGAAGAAGGAGCATGGAAGGCCGCAAGCTCCAGCTCGCCGGTAAGTCGACGTTCCTCGTTTCGCTGCCGAAGCGCTGGGTCACGAACGCCGGCCTCAAGGCCGGCGACACGCTGTTCGTCGACACCGAGTCGGACGGCTCGGTCTCGATCCGGCTCAGCAGCGGCGCCCGCTCCACGGTCCGGCGGAAGACGTTCGTCGAGCGGGGCGAGGAGACCCGCGAGCACATGCTCCGCAAGCTGATCGGCGCCTACATCTCGGGTTTCGGGCTCGTGGAGATCCGCTTCGCGCCGGCCCGGGGGCCGTTCGTCCGCCGGGTCGCGCGCGAGTTCTGCCGGCTCGTCATCGGCCCGGAGGTGATCGAGGAGACCCAGGGCTCCATCGTCATCCAGGACCTCTCGGACCCCTCGGAGCTGAGCTCCGAGAAGTGCCTTCGCCGGATGCACCTCACCGTCCGCGCGATGCTGGACGACGCGATCGGCGCGCTGAAGTCGCGCAACGAGGCGCTCGCGCACGACGTCGAGCTCCGGAGCCAGGACGTCAACCGGCTCTACTGGATGGTCGCCAAGCAGTACCACCTCGCCCACGCCGGACCGGCCGACGGGACGAGCGCGCCGGTCGTGCACGGCCACCGCCTGATCGCGAAGATGCTCGAGCGGATCGGCGACCACGCCCAGCGGATCGCCTCCAGCGGGAGCGCGCTCGCCGGGGACAAGAGCGTCGACGCGAAGCTCGTCGAGCAGATCGCCGCGGCGCGCGACTCGGCGGTCGGCATCCTCGACAAGGCGTTCAACGCGCTGATCACGCGGAACATCGACGCCGCGAACGCGGCGATCGACGCCCGCGCCGAGCACCAGAAGCTGATCGACGCGCTCTCCCACCGCGTCTCGGCGCGGCGGGGGCCGTCGCTCCTCAATCTCGGCACGATCGTCGACAGCCTGAACCGCGTCGCGGTCTACGCCGGCGAGATCGCCGAGGAAGCGATCGATCTCGCGGTCTACGCGAACCCCGAGTCGGCGTGAGCCGTCAGCGGGAGCGCCCGAACAGCGAGCGGCGCGCCGACGGCTTCGGGGTCGTCGCGGGCTCGGCGGGCGCCTCGGCGTCGGCGGAGGGATCGGGGCTCTCCTGCCAGGCCGGCGGTCTCGCGGGGTTCGGGGCCTCCCACGCGGCGATCGCCGCCCGGACGAGCTCGTCGTCGATCTGGTAGGCCCGGCTGGCGACCCCGCGCTCGAGCGCGGCGTCGGCGAGCTCGAACAGGCGTCGGGGGTTGCCGTGGGCGGAGTCGTTCAGCTCGCGGACCGCGGTGCGGTCGAACGGGTACGTCGGTTCGAGGTCCTCGACGATCCGCTTGCCGAGCAGCTTCTTCGCGAGCACCAGCCGCGCCTCGTCGTCCGTGAGCGGGACGAGCGGGATCGTCCGGTTGATCCGCGAGACGAACCCCGGCTGGTTGATCGTCAGCCAGGCGAGGTAGCTCGCGTAGCACGTGAACATGACGAGCACCCCGGGGCGGATCACCCCGGCGACCTCCTCGAGCGTCTTTGCGAACGGCTCGACGTCGGCCGCGTCGACGAGGTTGTTGAGGTCGTTGAGGAGGAGGAACGACGGGCTCGCGGCGTTCAGCGCCTCCCCGATCCGCCGGCCGGCCTCCTTCGGGTCGTACGTCTCGCCCTTCGCCTTGGCGAGGGCAGAGACCGACCGGAGCCACGCCGGGGCCCCGAGCATCTTCACGAGCCCCGCCGTCCGCGCGGCCTTGTCGAACGCCTCGGCGAGCCCCCGAAGGGCCCACTGGCTGCGCCCGGCGACGTCGTAGTAGACCGAGAACGCCTTCCGTTCCTTCGCCTCCGCGACGGCGAGCAGGAGCCGCTCGGTCTTGCCGACACCCTGCGGGCCCGTGACGGCGACGACCGTGCGGTTCTCCTTGTCCAGCACCTCGTCCAGGATCGAGCGGAGCGTCTGGTCGGACTCCTGGTTCACGTGGAAGATCGTGACGTCCTCGACGCTCTCGCTCGCCAGCTCCCGGAACGGGTTGCTGGTGAGGCCGTAGCGCTCGTAGCTCCCCGCCGGCATCGCGACCCCCTAGAGCACCCGGCTGCGGAGGTCGATCGCGAGCCGCTTGCCGTCGAACTCGTAGTAGATGTTGCGGTCGACGAACCTGCCGTCCATCCATTTCGGGACCCGGAGGTACCGGACGACCCCTTCCGGCCCTTCGCGGGTGTGGAACTGGAGCAGGCCGTCGGCGAGATGGACCGCGATCGCCTCGCTGCGGGGGTCGAACATCCCCCGGTCGGTGCCGAGCACCGCGGTCGTCCCGTGCCCCCGGCAGAGGGAGCGCAGCCCTCGGAGCGCCTTCGCGAGGCCGTCCGGCGTGAGGTCGAGGGTCAGGAACGAGAACGAGTCGATCGCGAGCAGGCCCCCGCCGTTGACGAACTCCTCGAGGCTCTGGAGCCGGTCCCGCTCGTGGATCTGGATCCACCGCTCCGGCATCGACGTGCTGCCGCGCTCGACCGCGAACTGCGCCTGGAGCTCGTCCCGGTCGCGGGAGGTGACGAACGTCACCGGCCAGTTCGCGTGGCCGGCCGTCAGGCTCAGCCTCCGGACGAAGAAGCTCTTCGCGGCGTCCGCCCCGCTCTCGACGACGACGACCTTGCCTTCGGCGAGCTCCGGGATGATCGTGTCGAGACCCGGAACTTCGACGGGGATGCTCATGGGGGGGTGCGCGATGCCGCCTCCTCGCTTAACAGCGCGGCGCGGGAGAAATAGGGCGCACTATGGTGAAGCCGGCCAACTCCGTAAACTCCGTAGGGGACGCCTATGCCTCGGGTCCCCGTCCGAGGGGCGATGCGCTCGGCTCGACGTCTTCGACGTTCCTCCCGCGGCCTCGCGGAGATCGTCGGGACCCTGATGCTGGTGGTGATCGTCGTCGCCGCGGCGACCGCGTTCTCGTTCTTCGTCGCCGCCTACCAGAAGCAACTGCAGGGGCAGGAGACGCTGGAGCACAACAAGGCCCTCGAAAAGCTGCGTATCCTGGGCCTTGAGCCCGCGGTCTCGGCGAAGCACCCGCCGGTCTTGTCCTCCATCACGCTCGAGCTCGCTAGCCTGGACGTCAACCCCATTGCCGTCACGGGTCTGCTCCTCGGTGGGGACGCGGTAGTAGAATACAACGTAACTAGCTCGTCGGGGCTTCCATTGGCGACCGGATGCCTCAACGGAAACCCGTACGTTGCGGCCAACACGTCATGCTTCCTCGGCCTGCCGGCGGAGTCGCAGATCTTCCTCCAGTTGGACATCAATCCCCGAGACAGTCCTAACCAAAGCTATTCGCTGCTGCCGAACGTCGAGGCAGACCTCACGGAGAGCAGTGTGCTGGACTTCGAGGTGCTCACGTCGCTGGGAAACTCCTTCACCCAGTCGTTCGTGCCTCCGGTCGCCATCGCCGGCATAACGTTCGTCACTTCGTTTCCGATATTGGACGGATCGAACTCCTACCAACCCGCCGAGAGCGGGTCGTCCAACTCCACGATTGACTTCTGGATATGGAATGTCGCCGCGAACCCGCTGTCGAACTGCAGCAACGACTGCGGTCCGTGGTCGGGTCAGGAGGTCGAGCTCCCGGACCAGTTCGCGCCGTCCACAACGTACACCATCTCGCTGACGGTCGTGAACACCGAGTCGCTCGTGGCTACCGCGCAGATCGACTACGTCGTTCCAGCCTGAGAGGGGCGTGACGCCGCCCGGCGTCCATCAAGGGAACAGGATGATGAACGCCACCGCGGTCGCGGCGACCAGCCCGAGCGAGTGGATGATCCCGTAGCGGGCCTTCCCCTCGGTGAACGAGCCGATGATCGCCCCCGTCCCCAGCCCGTTGATCAGCATGAGCTCGAAGAACCGCTCCTTGAGCAACGAGACGCTCAATCGGGGGACCACGGTGTTCCCCGTGCTGCTGAGCGGGTTGGAGACCCCGAGGAACGAGATGTTGAGCGTGCCGAGCGTCGGGGCGATGTAGAGGAGCGCGAACAGGACCGCCATCAGGACGGCGTAGGCGATGTAGATCACGGCCACGGGGAGCATCAGCTGCTGCTCCCGCTCCTCCTCGATCTTGACGAAGTCGTCCATGTCCTTCGCAGCCCGGTAGACGACCGTCGCCGTCTCTCCGCCGATCGTGGAGGCGTCGGCAATGAGCCCGGCGTAGCGGGTGATGAGCGAGCTCCGCATCGACGCGACCATCTCCCGAAGGATCGAGGGGAACGGCCGCCCCAGCCGGACGGAGTCCGCGGCGATCCGCAGGTTCTTGGCGAGGATGTTCGTGTGGGTCTTCGACAGCTCGACGACCGCCTTCGCCGGGTCGATCCCGCCGCGCATCGCGTCCGCCATCTCGAACAGGAACTGCGCGAACGCCCGCTCGAACGCCCGGATGCGGGCGAGCTCCCGTCGGGCGTTCATCCCCCACGGGGTGAGCGCGATGAAGACGACGACGATGAACACGTA
>JASHSA010000067.1 GCA_030037035.1 Thermoplasmata archaeon | reverse complement strand
GGTTCGGCCCCCTCTCGCGGTCCTCCTCGATGTCGAAGGTGCGGCGCGAAGATGGAGCTCGGCTTCGTCATGGGCGCCGGCTCCGCGTCCTCGGGTAAGGTCTTCTGGGCCGGCATCCCCGACGAACCTCGGAGCGAGCTCGACCCCCTGCCGTTCTGGGACTGGGGAGAGAATCCCTGCTTCCCGGGCTACCGCTGCGAGGGCTGCGGCCTGGTCGAGATCCTGTACCGGCCACCCCAAGATCGCCCGACCGGGCCCTCGCCCTGACACCGCAGGACCCGTCGACGCCCGACGCCTCCGGAACAGCACCGAGGTCTTCGCGGGACGTAGACCTCCCCCGCTGGGCCAGAGCCGCGACGCGGCGTCGGTTCGGGCGGAGCGCCGTTCCAGCATGCCGTTCTGGATGGCCGCACGAGCACAGCCTCCGCAGAGACGGTTCCGGCGGGGCTCGAGCCTTCGAAAAGGCTCTTGGCTCGGAGGGACTCTCGGCCCGCATGGCCGACGAGGTCTGCTCCCGCTGCCGCACCCCCTACACGACGGGGTCGAGGTTCTGCAGCGGGTGCGGCCGCCGGCTCGGCCACACGCCCTCGACGGCGCCGAGCGAACCCTCTACGTCGACGGACGGGTCGCGGGCCGAGGTTCCGTCTTCGTCCAGGCGTGTCGGCCGACCGATCCCCGTCGGAGCAGACCCGGAGTCCCTTCCCGAGTTCGTCCGGGCCCGTGAGCTCCTGGGCCAAGAGTTCACGGTGACGGCGGTCCAGCTCGGCGAGAGCAGTCTCGGGCCCGCCTACTATCTGGACGTTGAGCGCGAGGTGGGAGGCCGGCTGCGTCGGGAGGTGATCGGCGCCCTCGCCTCCTCGCCGATCGGTTCCCAGTGCGAGAAGTACTCCCACGCGCTCACCGTCGGCGGCACGAAGTGGACGGTACTCGAACGACAGAGCAAGCGGCTCAAGGACCCGACAGGCCAGCCGAAGTCCGTCCTGCTGCTGGCGTGCTACGAACTTCCCGAGGTCGACGCCTGAACGGAGTCGGGCCTCGTTTGCCCGTGGCCCGGAGCGCTCGGCGGGAGGGGCTCGCGCCGGCCGCCCGGCGTTCCGACACGAACGGAGAGGTACGGGGGTCGTCGGCCGGCCGGTCGACCGTCAGCGTTTTCCTCCCGGCCCCGTAGAACGCCGCGATCCGGAAGATGGAGGAACGCTCGGCGGCGACGGGCGAGGTCGCTCTCCCCGACGGCCGGAGGCTCGTCCCCTCCCCGGGGGAATCGGCCGGCGCGTTGCTCGCACGGTGGGACCCTGCGAGGGCGCACGCCATGCTCGCCGCCCTCTGGGACGGCCGTCCCGTGGACCTCGCGTACGTGCCCGGCACGGCCGGAGCCCTCGCCCCGCTGACCTTCGAGGATCGCGCCGGCTGGGAGATCCTCCAGCACTCCTCCGCCCACCTCGTCGCCAAGGGGCTGGTCGAGGTGATCCCCGAGGCACTGCCCACGCACGGGCCGCCGACCGACGACGGCTTCTACTACGACTTTGACGTCCGGCCCCTGACCCCTCCGGACCTGCAGGCGATCGGCGAGGCGATGGTCCGTTCCGTCCGCGCGAAGGAGCCGTTCGTCCGGCGCGAGCTTCCGCGGGAGGACGCGCGTCGCCTGTTCGCATCGAACCCCTACAAGCTCCGCTACATCGCGGCCTCCGCCGAGAACGAGGCGATCTCCGTCTACGACACCGGCGGCTTCACGGACCTCTGCCGGGGCCCGCACGTACCGGACACGCACTGGCTCGAGGGGGTGCACCTCCTGGGCTTCTCCGCGGTCGAGCCGACCGAGGCCGGGGGCCGCCCGCTGCAGCGCGTCCGGGGCGTCGGCTTCCCGACGCGGGAGCAGCTCTCGAAGTTCCTCAAGCTCCGCGAGGAGGCCGCGGCGCGGGACCATCGCACGATCGGCCAGCGCCAGGAGCTGTTCTTCTTCACCGAGCAGGCTCCCGGCTTTCCGTTCTGGCTCCCGAACGGGATGGTGATCGTGCGCGAGCTGGAGCGGTTCGTGACCGAGCACCTGCGGAAGGCCGGCTACGCGGAGATCCGGACCCCTCTCCTGTTCGCACGCTCGATCTACGAGACGAGCGGCCACTGGGAGCACTACAAGGAGAACATGTTCCTGACCCGCCTCGAGGACCAGGAGTTCGGCTGGAAGCCGATGAACTGTCCCGGGGCGATGCTGATCTTCGGCTCCCGGCCCCGGAGCTATCGGGAGCTGCCGCTCCGCCTGGCCGAGTTCGCCCCGCTCCACCGGCTGGAGGCGAGCGGGACGCTCCACGGGCTCCTCCGCGTCCGCGAGCTCGTCCAGGACGACGCGCACCTGTTCGTCACCGAGGAGCAGATCGAGCCGGAGATCCGCGTACTGCTCGATTGGATCCGCGAGGCCTGCGCGACGTTCCGCCTCGAGTACTCGTTCGAACTGTCGACCCGGCCGGCGTCGTTCCTCGGAGAGGCCGGCGACTGGGACCGTGCCGAGGCGATCCTCGCGCGACTGCTCGACGGCTCCGGCGTCCCGTACCGCCGCTCGGCCGGCGAAGGCGCGTTCTACGGCCCGAAGATCGACATCCACCTCAAGGACAGCCTGGGCCGGCCGTGGCAGACCGGCACGATCCAGCTCGACTTCCAGCAGCCTCGCCGGTTCCGCCTGCAGTACCAGGGCGCCGACGGCGGGCTGCACACGCCGGCCGTCGTGCACCGGACGATCCTCGGCACGTGGGAGCGCTTCGTCGGCATCCTCACCGAGCACGTCGGCGGCCGCTGGCCCCCCTGGCTCGCGCCGAGCCAGGTGAGGGTGCTGCCGGTGACCGACGGGCAGGCCGGCACGGCCGCCACGGTCGCCGCCGAGCTGCAGGCGCTGGGCGTCCGCGCGACCGCCGGGGCGAGCGACGCCACCCTCCCGAAGCGCGTACGGGATGCGGAGCTCGAGCGCGTGCCGTACATCGTCGTCGTCGGCGAGCGGGAGACCCAGGACGGCTCGGTCTCCGTGCGGGTCCGGGGCGCGAAGGGGTCGCGCTCGATGTCGCGGGCGGAGTTCGGCGCCTACGTGACGGAGAAGCTCCGTCGGCGGGAGTTCGACCCGTAGCGCCGCGGCCGGTGGCCTACGGCCGACTCCGTCGCGTGCGTCGAACGTCCATCAGGGCCGAGAGGTACGACGAGTCCACCGTGGTGGAGTCGAGGTGGTGGTTCGTCCGCAGATGCTCTCGGAGTCGGGCGATCTCGATCGAGACCCCGCAGTACTTGCAGCTCGCCCGCAGCCGCCGCGTGCCGGAGTCGCGCATCTCGGGAAAATCGGCGGCGGTCACGCCGACAGGAACTCCCCTCTTCCGTCATAACGCCTACGGCGTACGGGTCGGCCGCGGCGCCGTCGTTCTCCGCCCGTCAGCTAAGGTTAAGAGTGAAACGCTCTCGAATCCGCCCGTTCTGAGGACGCCACGATGGGACTGACGACCGGACAGCTCGAACTGCTCGTGTTCCTGAGCTCGGCGCTCGCGCTCGCCTTCGCCGGCGTCCAGACGCTGCTGCTCCTGCGCGAGGACGAAGGCGACGAGAAGATGCGCTCGATCTCCGACGCGATCCGCGAGGGGGCGATCGCCTTCCTGCGGCGCGAGTACACCGCGGTGTTCGCCGTCGCGGTGGTGCTCGCGGTCGTGATCGCGCTCGCCTTCGGGATCACGGGCAACGGCCCGCGCCTCGCCGTCGGCTTCCTGTTCGGAGCGGCCGGCAGCGCCCTCGCCGGCGCGGTCGGGATGCTCGTCAGCGTCCGGGCGAACGTCCGCACCGCCGCGAAGGCCCGCTCCGGCAGCCTCGGCGGCACGATGGCCTACGCGTTCCGGGGCGGCAGCGTCACCGGCCTCTCGGTCGCGGGCCTTGCGCTGCTCGAGCTGATCGGCTTCTACGTCGCCTTCGGCGGCGACGTCCTCGAGATGGTCGGCCTCCTCTTCGGCGCCTCCCTGATGAGCCTCTTCGCGCGCGTCGGCGGAGGGATCTACACGAAGGGCGCCGACGTCGGCGCCGACCTCGTGGGGAAGCTTGAGGCGGGGATCCCCGAGGACGACCCGCGCAACCCGGCGGTCATCGCCGACAACGTCGGCGACAATGTCGGCGACTGCGCCGGCATGGCCGCCGACCTCTTCGAGACGTACGTCGTCACCGCGGTCAGCGCGATGCTGATCGCCTACCTGCTCACGCAGGACGGCGTCCAGATCGGCTTCGGGACGGGGTTCGTGGGGAAGTTCCCGACCGGCGTCCTCTACCCGCTCGTGATCAGCGCCTGGGCGATCGTCGCGACGCTCGTCGGGACGGCGTTCGTACGGATGCGGCCGAACGGGACGATCATGGGGGCGCTCTACCAGGGCCTCGCCGCGACGACGGCCGTCGGCGTCGTCGGCCTCTACGTGCTCGACTACTACCTGATGAACGCGAACCTCGGGGTCTTCGTCGCGACGGTCGCCGGCCTCCTCGTCATGGTCTTCATCGTTCTCCTGACCGACTACTACACGAGCGCGAAGTACGACCCGGTGCACCGCATCGCCGAGTCGGCGCAGGCCGGGGCCGGTCCGACGGTCATCACCGGCCTCTCGGTCGGGCTCCAGTCGGTCTTCGTCAGCGGCCTCGTGATCGTCGCCGCGACGCTCGTCAGCTTCACCGCCGTCGGCTGGCGCGGCTGGTGGGTCTTCCCGAACGGGTTCCTCGGGCTCTACGGGATCGGCCTCGCGGCGGCGAGCATGCTCGCGGTGACCGGCATGATCATCTCGATCGACGCGTTCGGCCCGATCACCGACAACGCCGGCGGGATCGCCGAGATGGCGAACCTGCCGGCGGAGGCCCGCGCCGTCACCGACCCCCTGGACGCGGTCGGCAACACGACCAAGGCGGTGACGAAGGGCTACGCGATCGGCTCGGCGGTCCTCGCCGCGCTCGCCCTGTTCGCCGCCTACACGTTCGCCGCGGCGAGCAAGGCGAACGTCCTCTGGACGAGCTTCACGGCGAACCTGACGATCGACAACCCGCTCGTCGTCGCGGGGCTCATCATCGGCGGGATCCTGCCGTTCTTCTTCACGTCGTACCTGATGAACGCCGTCGGGATCGCGGCGCAGGCGATCGTCTTCGAGGTGCGCCGCCAGTTCCGTGAGATCCCCGGGATCCTCGAGGGGAAGGGGAAGCCCGAGTACGGCCGGTGCGTCGACCTCGTCACGGTCACGGCGCTCCGCCAGCTCGCCGTGCCTGCGGTGATCGGCGTCGCGACGCCGCTCGCGGTCGGGTTCGTCCTCGGGCCGATCGCCCTCGCCGGGCTCCTGCTCGGCGTCATCCTCGCGGGCTTCCCGCTCGCGATCCTGATGACGGTCGGCGGCGGCGCCTGGGACAACGCGAAGAAGTACATCGAGGGCGGCCACTTCGGCGGTAAGCACTCGGAGGCCCACAAGGCGGCGGTCGTCGGCGACACCGTCGGCGACGCGACCAAGGACACCGCCGGGCCGGCGATCAACCCGCTGATCAAGGTCGTCAACACGATCTCGATCCTGTTCGTCGCGCTGATCGTGGCGCACTCCGTGATCCACTTCTAGGCCGTCGCGGCGCGAGCCCCTTTCCCTCCCCCGGGGGAGGGCGGAGACCTCCGCCCCGACCGACGAGCGCGACCGTACGCTGGTAACTCGGCGGTTCGTGCCGCCTTATGAGCCGGTCCTCGGATGGCTGACGAAGGTCGAGGCCATGTCCCAGTGGTACGAGGTCGGGGAGACGAAGCAGGTGGCGCCGGGCACGATGAAGGCGGTCGAGGTCGGGGGAACGAAGGTCGTCCTCGTGCACACCGCCTCCGGGGTCCGCGCCTTCGAGGACCGCTGCGGCCACATGTCGGCGCCGATCAGCATCGGGACGTTCAAGTCGGGCGTCCTGAAGTGCGCCCTGCACGCCGCGGTCTTTGACGCCGAGTCCGGGGCGGTGCGGGGGCAGCCCCAGATGCACGTGCCGGCGTCCGACAAGCTGCCGCCGGAGATGCTCCAAGCGATGGCGGAGATGGGGAAGATCATGGGCCAGATCCGGTGCGAGCCGCTCCGGCCTTACCCCGTGGCGGTCAGCAACGGCCAGATCTCCGTCTACCTCTAGCGGAGCCGGCCCCGGACACCCAAGCTCGCTCCGCGAGCTCGGGGACCCTCTCGCTCCCCGGGTCCACGATTCAACGGCCGCCGGGAGGGGGCCGGCCGCGCCGCGTAGCGGTCCCGCGGATCGACCACCCTAGGCGGCGCGGCCCCGCGGAGACGGTTCGGCGCCTAGGAGCAGGGCCTCCGAAGCCTGAGACGTGGCTTCGAAGACCGCGCGGTTCCTCACGGAGGAGGCCGGACCGAACTAGGCGTAGTGCGGGAGGCTCTTGTCCTTCTTCGCCGCCTCGCGCTGCTCGCCCCGCTCCTCGCGCTTGCGCTCCTTCTCGCACTCCTCTTCCGTGACCCAAAGGTACTCGAGGTCCTCCGGGTGGTCGTGCGCGATGAACGCTCCCGCCTCGAAGGCGCTCGAGAGGAGCTCCTCGAGATTCTCGGCCTCGTTCCCCTCGAGCCGACCCGCCGTCCGCCAGTACCAGTCGGCGGTCTTGCCGGCGGCGTGCAGGTACTCCGTGATGAAGTCGAAGATCGAGCTGCGGTCGTCGGCCAGGCGTATGTGCAGGTGGCGGTCCTGGTCGTCGCCGCCCTTCCCGTCCTGCTCGGGGGATGCGTTCGCCATCGGCGCAGGAACAGGTCCGTTCGGGCCTATAACGGTGGGGCCCCTCCGCGGAAGGGTCCTGGGGGGTGATGGTCGCGGACCGTCCGGTTGAAGAGCCGGTGCGGGGTAGGGCCCGCGATGCCGGCGATGCCCCCAGACCAGGCCCCTGAGCCCCCTGCGGTCGTTTCCGGGGTCGCGATGGAGCCGCAGCGGCAGGCCCGCTACAACTACCTGGTCGGCCGCCTGCGGAGCCGCCAGATCACGATGGAAGAGGCGACCGAGCTGTTCGCCGCGATGCAGGCGATGCTCCGGGCGAGCGAGACCTCCCGGCGTGCGTCGCTCCCGCCGCCCCCGCCCCAGGCGCGGGGCCCGGTGCCGGCGGTCGGGCCGCCGCAGCCGCGAGGCCCGTCCGGAGGTTCTGACGACCTCTTCCTCGTAGGTCTTCTCGCCATGGGCGCGGGCGCGGGACTCCTTGCCGCGATGTCCCGGCGCCTCGCCGAGGGCCCGCGCGATCCGGCCCCGGTCCGGGGAGCGAACCCGAGACGCGACGCGTAGCCGGGCGGGGCGATGGAGCGCTGGCGCTTCGCCCACCTTGCCGACGCGCACGTCGGGGCCTGGCCCCGCTCCGCGGCGTTCCGCGGCGCGCTCCGCGAAAGCGTCCTCCGGGCGCTTGCGACGGTCGAGGAGCGTGACTGCGAGTTCCTGCTCGTCTCCGGCGACCTCTTCCACACTCCCGTGCCGGATCCTGCGGAGGTCGCTCCGGTCGCCGCCGCCCTGAAACGCCTCGTCGACGCGGGCCGACGGATCTACGTCATCTACGGCTCGCACGACTACGTCGCACAGCGGACGAGCTGGCTCGACGTCCTCGCGGCGGCCGGGGTCTTCGTGAAGGTCGCCCCCGAGGCGGTCCGCACCGAGGGGACGCGGTGGACGTTGCCGTTCCTGGTCGACGGACCGACGGGCGCGCGCATCGCCGGCATCTCCGGCCGCTCGCACGGCCTCGACCGGGAGTACTTCCGCGCGGTCGACGCCGAGGCGTTCCGCGCCGAGCCCGGCTTCAAGATCTTCCAGTTCCACGCCGCCGTCGAGGAGTACCTCCCTCCCTCTCTGCGCGAGCACCTCCGGGGGATCCGGCGCGACGATCTGCCGGGAGGCTGTCAGTACTACGCCGGGGGACACATCCACTACACCTACGTCGGCGAGGGTCCGGACGGGGGGCTCCTCGTCAACCCGGGAGCGGTCTTCGGCACCAGCCGTACCGACCTCGTCCATGCCGCCGAGGGACGCACCCACCAGGGGCTCGCGATCGTCACCGTCGACGGGAACGTCGCGCACGAGGAGTTCGTCGACACCGCTCCGGCCGGGGCCGTGCGGCTGGTCGACGTCGACCTCGCCGGCCGGGCCGCCGGGGAGGTCCGCGACGAGCTCGCCCGCCAGGTCGAGGAGGCGGCGAGCGGGGGAGCGCTCGTCTATCCACGGCTCCACGGGGAGCTCGCGAGCGGCTCCGCGGCCGAGCTCGACCTCGCCGGGATCGCCCGGCTCTCGAAAGGCGGCTCGTCGACGGTCCTCTGGGAGACCCGCGACCTCGTCGCGCCCGGCGGACCGTCGGCCGGGAGCGCCGACGAGGCGGACGTCGAGGCGCGCGGGATCGCGGCGCTGCTGGCGGAGAGCCGCCCCGCCGCGCCGTGGCTGGAGGGGGAGGCCGGCGAGCGGCTCGTCCGGGAGCTGGTCCGGGAGCTCGGCCTTCCGAAGGGCGAGGGGGAGTCGCGCGTCGACTACGAGACCGCCCGCATCGAGGCCGCGCGACGGGTCCTCGGCCTCCGGGCCGAGCGCGCCGGCTAGGGGGGAGGCCGACTGCAGCTTCGGAGCCTCGAGGTCCGCAACATCCGCAGCTTCGTCGCCGGCGAGCTCGAGCTCGGGCCCGGCACGACGCTGATCGTCGGGGACGTCGGTGCGGGGAAGTCGAGCCTGCTCTACGCGGTCGAGATGGCGCTCTTCGGGGTCGCCGAGGTCGACGCCGCCTACCTCGTCCGGCACGGCACCGCCCACGCGGAGGTCGCGGTGACGCTGGGCGACGCGGAGCACGTCTACGCCGTGCGACGGCGCTTCCGCAGGGTGCGGCGGAGGGGCCGCGAGTCGTTCGAGCCGGAGCGCCTGACCTACGCCGAGGACGGCCGCCTCGCCGCCTATTCCGCGACGGAGATCCGTCAGCGGGTCATCGACCTCCTCGGCTTCCCGGACAACCCGAACCCGCACGCGCACTCCGACCTCTGGCGCTGGGCGATCTACGTCCCTCAGGAACGGATGCGCGAGATCCTCGCCGCCGACCCTGAGGAGCGCCTGCAAACGGTGCGCAAGGCGCTCGGGGTCGAGCGCTACCGTACCGCCGCCGAGAACGCGCAGGCGCTCGTCGCCGACCTCAAGGTCGCGGTGCGGCGACGCCGCGAGGAGGCGGCGCGGCTCGCGCACTGGGACACGGAGTTCGCCGACGCCTCCCGAGAGGCCGACCGATTGAGAGCCGAACGCGTCGCGCTCGCCGCCGCGGTCGGAGAGGCGGACGCGACGCTCGGCGTCGCACGGAAGCGTCGCGAAGAGCAGGAGGCCCGGGCCGCCCGCAGCGAGGCGGACCGTCGCGAGCTCGAGGGCCTCGAGCGCGAGGACGAAGGCGACGTCCGGGCGCTCGAGGGGACCCTGCGCCGCCGGCACGAGGTCGACGGCGAGCTCGCCCGCACCCGTCAGGAGGCGGAGGCCCTGGCCCCGCTCGGGAAGGAGCTCGCCGGGCTCCGCGACGCTCGTCGGGCCGCGGAGGCGACCGTCCGGGACCGGCGCGCCGACCTCGACCAGCATGCCGAGGAGCTCCGGTCGCTCGCCCGGGCGACGACTTCTGGCGAGGCGGCGGAGCGACGCGCGCGCGACGCCGACGAACGCCTGCGCGCCGCGGGCGCCGAACGCGACGGAGCGAAGAAGGCGCTCGACGAGGCCGAGGTGAGCGGTCCGACCCGTGAGCCACCCGCTCCGACCTCCCGAAGCCTCGGCGAGATCGAGGAGGAGCTGCGGACGGCCGTCGCGTCGGAACACGCCTCGCTCGACCAGCTCTCGCGCGCCGAGGCGTCGCTCGGCCAGATCGACGAGCTCCTCCGCGGCGGGGTCTGTCCGACATGCCACCAGACGGTCCGCTCCGAGGAGTTCTCGGCGCACCGCGCCGAGGTCGCGGGGAACGCGGAGGCCGCCCGTCACGCTCGCGACACGCGGGCCGAGGCCCGCATGCGCCTCGAAGAGGAGCGCAAGGCGCGTGAACGGTACGAACGGGCGCACGAACGGTGGCAGGAGCTCTCGCGTCGCCGGACGGAGGCGGCGGTCCTGCTGGGGGAGCGTGACGAGACGGTCCGTACGGCCGGGGCCGCGCACGCCGAGGCCGAGGCGGAGCTCGCACGGGCCCGAGCGGAGCTCGAGCGGCTTCGTCCCGTGGAGGCCGCAGGTCAGCGCCAGCGGGAGGCGCTCGACGCCGCCGAACGACGTCTCCGAGACGTCGTGGGGGCGGAGCAGAGGGCGCTGCAGGCGCAGGAGCGGCTGCGCGGGCTCGAGGCGATCGACCGCCAGCTCGGGGAGGAGCGCTCACGGCTCGCGGGCGATGCCGAGCGGCTCGGCGAGCGGAGGACGGGAAGGACGGCCCGTCTCGCCGGGCTCCGCGCTGACCTCGCCGACGCCGCGGGGATCGCGCAGGCACTGGAAGCGGAACGGGCCCGGGAGCGGGAGCGCGAGCGGGCGCGGGCCGACGCCGAGCAGGCGCTCGTGCGTGCCGACACGCGCCTCGACGCCGTCGTCCTACGTCAGGGGACCGCCGAGCGCGGCCGCGCGGAGCGCGCCGAGCTCACCCGGGAGGCGAGCGACCTCGAGGCGAAGGCCGCGTGGGTCGCCGAGCCGTTCCGTCTCGCCGTGCTCCGCATGGAGAAAGAACTCCTCGCCCACGCGCAGGTGACGTTCGACCGGGCGTTCGCCCGCTTCTTCGCCTCGTTGATCGACGACCCGAGCCTCGCGGCGCGGACCGACGCGAGCTTCACGCCGGAGGTGACGGTCGCCGGCGAGCCGACCCCCGCCGAGGCGCTGAGCGGCGGGGAGCGGACGAGCCTCGCCCTCGCCCTCCGCCTCGCGCTCGCGGGCGTCGTCCGTTCGCTCGGCGCCGTGCGCCTGGAGACGCTGCTCCTGGACGAGCCGACAGACGGGTTCTCCGGCGAGCAGGTCGTTCGGATGGGCGAGCTGCTCGAGGAGCTCGCGCTGCCGCAGGTCGTCGTCGTCTCCCACGAGAGCCAGCTGACCGGGATCGCCGACCGGACGGTCCGGGTCGTCAAGGTCGACGGGAGCTCGACGATCCGGGCGGACGAGCGAGCGTCCGCCGCGGAGCCCGTCGCCGCCGGGCCGGAGGCTGAGCCTCCCGTCAACCCCCCGCCGACGATCCCGACGCAGCGACGCACGCGTTGAACGTTGCCGCGTCCCACGGCCGACGCGCGGCGACCTCCAGGTTCTCCGAGAGGTGCTCCGGCCGCTTCTGGCCGACCAGGGGCCCGATCGTCCCGGGCGCCGAGCGGGCGAACTGGACGGCCGTCTGCGCGCTCGAGAGCCCCGCCCGCCGCGGACCGGCGCGGACGAGACGGCCCTGCGCCAGCGGAACGCTCGTGAACGCGCCGAGGCCGAGCCTCGACACTGCGGCGAGCGCCGGCAGCCGCTCGCCGTGGACCTGCTGCGTCGGCAGGGTCCATGCCTCGGGCATCGCGAGGCTGAACGGCATCTGGACGAAACGGAAGCCGTGCTGTTCGCCGCCGACCTTCCGGGCAAGCCGCACCGCGCTCTCCAGCGAGAAGTGGCCCGGGTCGCCCGGCGGGACGCGCAGGCACGCCCACGTGGCGAGACCGTAGGCGCCGAGATGAGCCTCGTCGCGGAACCTCTCGAACAGCGAGAACGCCTCCTCGAGGCGGCCGAGGAAGCCGTCCCGGCCGACGGCCGGCAGCTGCGCGTCCGGCCCGTTGTGCAGGTAGAGCAGGTCGACCGCCTCCAGCCCCAGGTTCTCGCGGCTCCGTCCGAACTGGTGCTGCAGGAACGAGCGGCTCATCGCGTGGCTTCCCTCGACGAGGTCCTCCGGCGCGAGGACCCCGGGAGCGATCAGCTCCTCCTCGAGCCAGCGGGGCCCGGGCGGGCCGCCGCTCGCGTCCGGCGCGAGGTAGCCGTTCTTGGTGGCGACGAACACCTCGTCGCGTCGTACCGTGCCGCGCTCGACCGCCCGGGCCAGCGCCCTCCCGACGCTCCGTTCGGCGCGCTGGTAGCGGTAGTTGATCGCGGTGTCGAGGACGTTGACGCGTCCGCTCGTCAGGCAGACCGTCACCGCCTGCTCGACGGCGAGGTCGGTCGCCCCGTCCGGGGAGCCGATGTACGTGCCGAGCCCGATCGACGACAGGCTCAGTCCTCCCGGAGCGTCGCGGAAGTGCTCGAACGGGATCGCCCGCTCTCGGACGGCGCGGTCGCGGAACCCTGCGGTACCGCCCGGTTCGGCGCGCCCCGGCAGCGCCACGCCGTCCTAGGGGCGCGGGGCAGAAAACGTCCGCGCGCCCCGGCCCGGGACGCCATCCCTATGAGCTCGCCGGTCTCCCCGCGCCCGGCGATGCCGCGGCGCAAGTACGGCCACCTGCGCAAGCCGATCGCCCCGGTGAAGCCGGAGAAGTGCCGCTTCTGCCGCCTGAAGCGACCGTGCCCCGTGCACGGCCGGGGCGAACGGAGCTAGCTCCTCCGGGCCGGCCGCCGGCGCTCGCCGACGAGCAGCGGCGTCGCGACGCGCCGGTGGAAGCCGTCGGCGGCGCGGCCGATCCCCTCCACGACCCGCGGAGAGATGCGGCCGCGCGCCTTGCCGAGCGCCGCCTCGAGGCCGAAGCGCCGCTGTTCCCAGCGGTAGAACCGCTCGGGGTACGCCGCCTCGAACAGGAGCGTGCGGCCCCCGGAGCCTCGCGAGCGGCTCGGAGTGCCGGAAAGGCGTTCCCGGACGCGCTCGTGGAAGCGCGTCCCGGGGATCGGGACGGCGATCGAGACGGAGTACTCCTCCGGGCTGAACCGGCGGAACAGTTGGAGCGTCGCCTCGATGTCCTCCTCGGTCTCGCCGGGGTAGCCGAGCATCAGGAACCAGAACTGGCGGACGCCGGCCTCGCGGAGCGCCGCGGCGGTCCGCTCGACCTGGGCGAGCTTCGTTCCCCGGTTCATCAGGTCGAGCATCTTCTGGCTCCCGGACTCGACCCCGACGTAGACGCGCGAGAGTCCGGCGTCACGCATCCGGCCGAGGAGCTCCGGCTTCAGCAGGTCGACCCGGGCGAGGCATTCGAAGCGCAGGCCGAGCCCGCCGTCGATCATCCCGGAGAGCAGGCGCTCGAGCCACGGGCGGTGGATCCCGAAGACGTCGTCGCAGAAGCGCACGTAGTCGATGCGGTAGCGCTCCTTGAGCGCACGGAGCTCGGCGAGGACGCGCTCGGGAGACTGCTGGCGGAACGACCGCCCGAACGTCGGCTTCGAGCACCAGGAGCAGTCGAACGGGCAGCCCCGCGACGTCAGCACCGCCGCGCGCCGTTCTCCGGTCGCCCGCTGCCAGCTCGCGAGGTAGCGCTCCATGTCGACGAGCTCCCAAGCGGGCAGCGGCAGTTCGTCGAGGTCCTTCAGGAGCGGCCGGGCCGGCCCCCGCACGCTTTTCCCGGCCCGGCGCACGATCGTCCCCGGGGTACCTGCAAGCGGGGACCCGGCGTGGGCGCGCTGGGCGAGCTCGACGAGCGTCGGCTCCCCCTCTCCCGGCACGACGACGTCGAACCCCTCGCCGAGATAGAGCTCGGGACGGGTCGCGGCGTCCGGTCCGCCGGCGACGGCCGTCGCCCCCGCGGCGGTCGCTAGCCGTGCGACCTCGAGCGCGCGGTCGGAGGTCAGGGTCTTCGTGTGGACCCCGACGACGTCCGGCCGGAACGCCGCCAGCCGCTGTGCGACCGGCCGGGTGTCCCGTTCGAACGTAAGGTCGGCGATCGCGACGTCGACCCCGGCGTTCCGTAGGAAGGCTCCGAGCGTCAGGAGCCCGAGCGAGGGGTACAGCTCGACGAACTTCCGTTCCATCGGGTCCTCCCGGGCGACGTACGGGTCGACGAGCAGGACACGGGGGCGGTCTCCGACCACGAGGTCAGCCTCCGCCCCGGAGCGTCGCTCGCCGGCGCACCGGACGGCCGCCCGAGATCGCTCCGACCGGACAGTAGGGGACGCACCAGCCGCAGTCGGTGCAGTTCGTATGGACCTCGAGCGAGGTCGGCGTGAGCTCCAGCGCGTTCGGGGGGCAGACCCCCGTGCAGAGGCCGCAGAGGACGCACGTCTCGGGGTCGATGACGATCATGCGCGCTCGGCCCCCGGGCCGGCGCGCCCGCGCTCGCGGCTCCGCCGTGCGTCCCCGGTCGTCGCGGTCACGCGCCGGCGACGGCCCCCGGCTCGGGATGGAGCGCCCGGCCCAGCGCCACGAACCCTGTCAGGGCGCACTTGATGCGCACGGGAGAGAGCGGGATGCCGAGACGGCCGAGGACCTCGTCACGCGTGAGCGCCTTAGCGTGCTCAAGGTCCATGCCGGAGACGGTATCGGTGAGCATCGACGCGCTCGCCATGCTGATCGCGCAGCCGTCCCCTTCGAAGCGGACCGCCTGGATCCGTCCGGACGGCTCGTCGACCTTCAAGCGCATGGTGATGTGGTCCCCGCAGAGCGGGTTCGACTCCTCCCCGGAGAGCTGGGCGCCCTCCAACGGCCCGAAGTTGTGGGGAGAGCGGTAGTGCTGCAGGATCGTCTCCTGATACATGTCGTACACGCGCCCCGGACCTCAACGGTAGGACCTGCGCGCGCCTACAAAACGACTCGGTGACACGGGGGGAAGGGAACCGCTCTGCCGAACGGCCCGGAGCACCGTCCGTCCTGCCAGGACGCGACACTCGGCTGTCGTCCGGGCAGTCGCCGGCAGAGCGGTCTCGCGACCGCCCCGCCGGCTCCCCCGGTCGGGACCGTGCTTCCGGCCCCGACCGGGTCCCCCCGGTCCTTCCGTTCTACTCCTTCCTCGATCCCCAGCGCCGCCCGCTCACCACGAGCGCCGCCCCCAGCAGCCCCAGCAACGCCGTCCACGTCTCCACCGACCCGACGACCCCGAGCGACCCCAGCAGCGCCACCGGTGAGTCCTTCCGCGCTACCCCGGCGCCGGTTCCAAACGCACTCGCTCGCGGCTCCCCGCCGCTGCCGCCCGTCGCCGTGTACGTCAGCTTCACCGTCGTGCTCTTCGAGAACGCCAGCGACCCCGACGTCCCCACCGTCACCTTCCCGATCTTCGCCGTCACGTCGTAGCCCGTCACCGACCCCACCGCGTAGTTGTACGTCCCCGGCGTCAGGTGCACGTAGGCGATGCTCTTCCCCGTCGTGCAGACCTCGTCCCCGTCAACCTCCACGCACCACGTCGTCCCCTTCGCCAGCTTCGCCTCGTGGAACGTCAGCGTGATCACCTTCCCCTTCGTCATCGTCACGCTCGCCGCGGTCGTCCCGTGCACCGCCACCGTCCCGCTCCCGGACGCCTCGTAGCCCGCCGGGCCCGTGATCAGCACCGGATACGTTCCGTTCAGCAGCCCCGGGAACGCGATGCTCGCCGCCGTCGCGTGCACCGCCGTCCCGTTCAGCACCACCGTCCAGCCCGCCTTCCCCAGCTTCTTCGCCGGTAGTCCGCCCTCCGTGAACGTCAGCGTATACGTCGACTTCGCGAACGTCACCGTCACCGACACCGCCGCCCCGGCGACCGTGAACGTCCCCGCGGGCGACCCGTAGCGCTTGTTCGCGCTCGCCACGTGGTAGCTGTACGCCCCGTTCGCGAGCATCGTCCCCAGCGACGTCCCCGTCCCGCTCAGCGACGGCTCGCCCGTGATGTTCACATACCAGGTCGTCCCCGACGGCAGCCCCGTCTCCGTGAACGTCACCTCGTACGTCCCCGGCGGCGCCGCCCCCACGACCAGCGAGAACGACGCGCTCGCCGTCCCCCCGTTCGTGTCCGTCACCGTCAGCACCACCGTGAACGTCCCCGTCACGCTCGGCGTGCAGCTGAACGACGCCACGCTCCCGGCCGCGCAGCCCGTCGGCAGCCCGGTCCACGCATACGCGTAGCTCCCCGAGCCTCCCGTCGCGCCCGTCGTCGAGATCGTCGTCGGGCTCCCGACCGTCACCGGGTTCACCGTCGCCGACACCGTCCCCGCTCCGACCGCGGGGTCGACCGTCAGCACGAACGCCGCCCGGTCCAGACCGCCGTTCCCGTCCACCGCCTGCACCGTCACCGAGAACGTCCCGGAGGCCGTCGGCGAACAGCTGAACGACGCCACATCGCCCGCCGAACAGCCCGTCGGCAGTCCCGACCAGGCGTAGGTGTAGCCGCCCGAGCCGCCCGACACGTCCGCCGAGA
>JASHSA010000066.1 GCA_030037035.1 Thermoplasmata archaeon | reverse complement strand
ACGAGCTCGTTCAGGCTCGTGCCGACCGGTCCGAGGAGCTTCGTCTGCTCGACGTACTCGAGGCGCTCGTGGAGCGTCTCGAACGCGGCGCCCTCGGCGAGCTCGGCGGCGCGGACGAGGTCGCGGACCGAGTACTCCGGGTTCGCGGCGGCGGCCGCCTCGAGGAGCTGCTTCAGCGGGCCGAGGTAGCTCTTGACGTTCGTCAGGCCCATGAAGATCAGGAGGTCGCGCAGGTCGGTGTGCCGCAGCGAGAACGTCAGCGGCTTCGCCCCCGGGTTCAGCGAGACGTCCGGGGAGTACTCCTGCACCTGCCGCGCGAACCCCTGGACCTCGACGCCGAAGCGCGCCGTCTGCGGGCTCTTCTCGGCGGCGTGGCGCAGGCTGCCGTACTCGCCGTGCGGGTCGATGATGACGCACGTGACCTTGTGCCGGAGGAGCTCCTCGATCAGGACGCCCAGGAGGTAGCTCTTGCCGCCGCCGGTCTTCGCGAGGACGCTGACGTGCCGCTGGACGAGCTGGTTGATGTCGAGCTCGACGCGCAGGCTGTGGTTCCGCAGGAGCCCGACGTAGGCGCCGGTGCTCGGCCGGTGCTTGAGGCCGAGGACCTCGGCGATGAGCGGCTCCTCCGCCTGGAAGACCTTCGACCCCGGGCGGAACGGGATCGACGGGCACTTCACGATCCCGGCCGCGTCCCGGTAGCCGACGACCTTCGCGACCCCGAGCAGGTTCTGGTGGATCGCCGCGTCGTTCTGGCCGGTGAGCGCTCCCGCCCGCTCGATGTCGAGGTCGCTCGTCCGCCGGAGGTCCTCCAGCTGGCAGAGAACGCTGCCGTGCTGCTCGTCGTCGACCGCGACGTAGTCGCCGCGCTCGACCGGCCGGGTCAGCAGGAGGTGGAACTGGCCGAGCCCGACGTCGCCGAAGATGCGGCCGACCTCCTCCACGGAGGGTTCCAACCCGGCGTCCGGGATATTAGGCTGAGGTCGAAGCGGAACGTTCGACGAGGCGGCGCGACGCCGCGCGGGCCCTCGCTCCGGAGCCTTTATATCGCGAGGCTTTGTCGAACGAAACCCCGCCCCGGCCGGAACCGACGCGGTGGCACGGTGGCCGTTTGCCCGACCCTACGGAAGAGCTCGAACAGCGACGCGAGGAGTCGAACCAGCGCGCGGACGCGTTCCGCGCGAGCCGGGACCGGCTGAACGCCGACGCCCGTCTCCTCGCCGACGAGCGCGCGCAGATCGTCGACGCGATCCGGGCGAAGAGCGCGGAGGCGCAGGAGCACCGCCGTCGGCGCGACGAGCTGAACGCCGAGGTCCGGGAGGCGAAGGCGCTCCGCGAAGAGTGGAACCGCAAGTTCCAGGAGCTCTCCGAGAAGGTCCAGGAGATGCGGCGGGCCCGGCCGGCCCGCCAGGGGGCGGTCCCCGGCTGGCGCCTCAAGAAGGACCTCAAGGAGCTCGAGTTCCGCCACATGACGACCGCCCTGACGGGCGACCAGGAGAAGCGCCTTCTCGAGGAGATGAAGCGCCTCGAGGCGGCGATCCGCGAACAGGAGGAGCAGTTCCGCCGAGACCCGGGGATCGAGGAGACGCTGAAGGCGTTCGCCGAGGCCCGGGACGAGGCGGAGAAGCACCACGCCGCGGTCGGGGAGCTCGCCGAGAGCGCGCAGCGGGAGCACGAGGCGATGGTCCTCCTCTTCGAGGCGGGGGACGAGCTCCGACGGCAGGCGGACGACGTCCAGGCGAAGCTCCTCGAGGTGAAGGCGAACGCCGACGAGGCCCACCGCCAGCACATCGCCGCGATCGAGGAGGTCCGCGACATCGAGAAGCTCCTCTACGCCGCCCGCGGCGGACGCGCCCCCGCGTCGTGGGCCCCGCCGACCGAGGCGCCGCGCGAGGAGGATTTCCTCGCGCGCCTGAAGAAGGGCGAGAAGGTCTCCACCGAGGACCTCCTCGAGCTCCAGAAGCGCGGACGGCCGTAGCGGCGAAGCGCTCGTGCCGGCCGACGAAGCTGTCCAGAGCGTCCGAGCGGTGCTGCTCGGCGTCGAGGGGGTCCTTGCGCCGCTGGAGAGCGTGCGAGCCTGGCAGTGGGCCTGGCGCCCGCAGGGGCCGCTCCTCGGGGAGCGGCACGTCCAGACCGTCGTGCGCCGCTCGACGCGGGCCTGGGACCATCGCCGCTGGCTCGGGGTGACGGGGAAGGCGCCCCCGGCCGACGGCGTGGCGCTCGTCGAGCACCTCGGCGAGACGCTGCGGGCGATCGCCCAGCGCTCCCTGCCGCCCGAGGAGGGCGACGCCGTCGTGCGCCGCATGCTCCACCCGACCGGCGAGGTCGAGCGGTACCCCGAGGTCGCGCCCGAGCTCGAGCGGCTGCGGGCGGACGGGGTTCGCCTGGGCGCGGTGAGCGCGCTGCCGGCGGAGAGCGCCCGCTGGCTCCTTCGGAGGGTCGGCCTCGACGGCGAGCTGCTCGTGGCCGCGGGCGACGGCCCCGGCCCGGTCCTCCCCGCGCGGGAGGCGCTCACCGCCGCGGTCGATCGTCTCGGCGCCGGCCGCGAGGCTACGGCGGTCGTCGGCTCGCTCTACTGGAGCGACGTGCGCGCGGCCCACCGTGCGGGCGTCCGCGGGCTGCTGGTCGACCGGTTCGGAGCCTGGCCGAGCGTCCGGGTCGGGCGCCTCCTCTCCGGGGCAGGGCTCCGGACGGCGCTCGGGACGCTCGGCGCCGCGACGCCCGACGAGGCCGCCCCCGCGACGTAGCAAGGGCGCGCCGTGAGGCGCCGTTCAGGGGACTGTTTATAGGGAGGTCGCCGGTGCGGCGGCGATGCCGACCCGCCACGTCAAGCTCGACCAGACGGAGCTCCGGCAGATCAAGGAGCTCTACGAGGGGGTGATGTCCCACGCCTGCCACGGACTGTTCTTCAAGGAAGGCTCGGTGATCGGCGGGAACATGGCCGAGGAGGCCCTCAAGGACCGCCCGCACTACTTCGAGCGGGCCGCCCGTCTGCTCGAGGAGCGCGGCTGGGTCGAGGAGGTCAAGTTCGCCGACCACGAAGTGGTCGCCCGGGGGTCGATCGAGGTCGCTCCGAGCGACATCCCGACGTGCCACCGCCTCCGGGGCATCCTTCGCGAGTTCTACGAACGTTTTAAGGGGGAGCGCGTCAAATGCACTGAAGAGGCGTGCGCGAGCACCGGGCAGCGCGAATGCCGATTCCGGGTCGAGGAGCTGTGAGGGGAGCGAGGTGATGATGGCCACGGGCAACGTCGGGGCGGTGATCAAGGACCTGAAGTCTCGGGTGTCGGGGATCGCCACGGCGCTCGTCTCGCGGGACGGCCTCGTCCTCTACGCCGACGTCCCCGCGGGGGTCTACACCGAGACGTTCGCGATCATGTGCGCGACGATCCTCGGGGCCGCCGCGACCGCCAACACCGAGCTCAACCGGGCCCCGCCGGAGCGGATCGTCGTCGAGGGGAACGACTCCAAGACGATCATCGTCGGGAGCGGCAAGAAGGCGCTCCTGGTCGCCGTCGTCGACCAGAGCGCCGACGTGACCCACGTGCTGGAAGAGGTCGCGAAGGTCGCCGACCTCCTCAAGACGAACTAGCGACCCCCCGACCGGCCCCGCCACGGGGCGACCGAACGTCGGTCCGCCCGTCCGCTCACGCGCCGGTCGACCCCGCGTCCCGGCGGGCGTCCTGCGCGCGTCGCGAGGACGGCCGGGTCAGCATGCGCGTGCCGTAGCCGGTGAACGCGGCGGCGAGGCGGGCCCAGGCGATCACGCCCTTCTGCCCGGAGAGGAGCCGGCGCAGCCGGTAGCGGACCCAGAGGCTCCCGTGCTTCTCGGTGAGCTGCTTGCGCCCGTAGCCGTTCCAGAACGCCTGGTAGAGGAACCGCACGAACGTCGCCCGCATGTGGTGGAGCACGATCGCGTCAGGGTCGTAGCGGATCGACGCCCCGCGCTGGACGGCCCGCAGGTTGAGGTCGATGTCCTCCGCGGTGACGAATCGGGTGTCGAAGCCCCCGAGCCCGCGGAACAGCGCGGTCGGGTAGAGGAGGTTGCACGAAGGGTAGGTGACGTCGTAGCCGCCCTGGAACAGTTCGACCCGCTCGAGGGCGCCGTACTTCGGCTTGCCGATCGTCATCGTCCTCCCGGCGACGACCGTCGACGCGGCGGCCCCGCGACGAAGGTTGGCGAGCCAGCGCGAGTCGGCGACGCAGTCGCCGTCGATGAACGCGACGAAGTCGGCGCGCGCGGCCTGGACCCCGAGGTTGCGGCCCCCGCCACGGGAGCACGGCCGCCGGACGATCGTCAGCAGGCCGGGGTGGCCGGCCCGGAACGCCTCCGCGATCGCGACGGTGCGGTCGCGGCTCTCCGCGTCGACGAGGACGATCTCGAACGGAGGTTCCTGAACGGCGAGGCTCTCGAGGAGCGAGCCGACGTGCTGCTCCTCGTTGCGCGTGGTGATGACGATGGAGACGAAGGAGGGACCTACGGGCTCACTTCCCAATGTCCATCACGACGACGTCCTTGACCGCGCGCATGCTCTTGAAGGGGAGCACCAGGCGGCCGGAGGCATCGCTCTGGAAGAGGCGCTGCTCGACGTCCTCGCTCGGGGTGACGAGGACGTGGGCGATCCCGCCCGACATCGTGTCGACGACGAAGTTGTCGATCATCCCCAGGATCTGGCCATCGTTGGTCATCACGGTCTTGCCCCGGAGCTCGGTGAGGAACTTGCGCATCGCGAACGCCTCGAGGAGCGTGGGCGGTGCGGCGTATTTAATCGTTGGCGGGCAGCGGCACCCCGCCGAAGCTCCTCGGCCGGTCGCGGCGGGCGGCCGGGGACCGGAACGCTCCCGCGGCGTCCCGAGGGCCCGGGGCGCGGCAATGCTTATATCGCGTACCCGGGTCGAGCGCCGCCCTCCTATGGCCGAGCGACGCCGCAAGGGAAATCCGACGCTCGCGCGCCTGCTCGTCGAGCTCAGGAAGAACGCGCGGGCGCACTCCGCGCCGATCTGGGCCGCCGTCGCCGAGCGGCTCGAGCGCCCCCGTCACCAGCTCGTGCCGATGAACGTCGGCCAGCTCGAGCGCCTCGCGAACGCCGGGGAGACGGTCGCGGTCGCCGGCAAGCTCCTCGCCGACGGACGTCTCGCGAAGCAGCTCACCGTCGGCGCGTTCGCCTTCTCGACCGAGGCGCGCGGGAAGGTCCGTGCGGCCGGCGGGACGGCCGTCTCCCTCGCCGAGCTCCTGAAGGCCCGCCCGGACGGCTCGGGGGTGCGCCTCCTTGCCTGACGCCCCGGCGCCCGTCGCGCCCGCGCCGACCGTCGTCGACGCGAGCGGCCTCGTCCTCGGACGGGCCGCGAGCCGCATCGCCCAGCGGCTGCTCGCCGGCGAATCGATCGTGGTCGTGAACGCCGAGCGGGCGGTCGTCACCGGCTCCCGCGCGAGCGTCCTCGCGCAGTACACCGCCGCGCGGGCCCGCGGCTCCGTCCGCTCGGGTCCGCACTTCCCGCGCTATCCGGACCGGATCTTCCGGCGCACCGTCCGCGGCATGCTCCCGCACCTGCGCTCGCGCGGGAAGACCGCCTTCCGACTCCTGCAGGTCCACATCGGCGTCCCCGAGCCGCTGCGCGGCGCGCCGCGGACGACGATCGAGGACGCCCGGGCCCGCCCGTCGTTGCGGGCGCCGCTCACCCTCGCCGAGATCACCCGGCTGCTCGGAGCGCGCCTGTGAAGGCCCCGACGATCGTCCAGACGACCGGCAAGCGCAAGGCGGCGATCGCCCGCGCGACCGTCCGCAAGGGCCAGGGGCAGATGCGGTTCAACGGCATCCCGCTCGAGCTGGTCGAGCCCGAGATCGTCCGGCAGAAGATCCAGGAGCCGCTCCTGATGGTCGGCGACCGCGTCCGCCAGCTGAACATCTCGGTGCGCGCGCGGGGCGGCGGGATCATCGGGCAGGCCTCCGCCGCCCGCACGGCGGTCGCGCGCGGGCTCGTCGAGTGGCTCAAGGACGACGGGCTCCGCTCGACGTTCCGTCACTACGACCGGACGCTGCTCGTGAACGACCCGCGCCGCAAGCTGCCGAAGCGCCCCGGCGGGCGCGGCGCACGCGCGCGGCGGCAGAAGTCCTACCGGTAGGGAGGTCACGGTCGATGACGATGATGGTGCCGGTGCGCTGCTTCACCTGCGGCGCTGTGATCGGGCAGTACTGGGACGAGTACCGCGAGCGCACGATGCGCGGCGAGCCGGCCGGGCCGGTCTTCGACGCCCTCGGGCTGGAGCGCTACTGCTGCCGGCGCATGCTGCTCACGCACGTCGACCTCTTGGACGAGGTCGGCCCGTACGGGTAGCCCGGGCCCCTCCGGCCCCGCCCCGGCGACGTCCCGCCGAGGATCCGTTACGACCCTGCCGAGCGCGACCGCTCGCGCGCCGAGGTGCCGAGCTCCGGCGGCGGGCGGCGACCGCCGGGGGCGGTCGCCCTATTCGTCGTCGTCGTCGTCCGTGCGCTTACCGCCGCGCTCGAGGCCGCTCTTGCTCGAAGGGGCCGGCTTGGCCGGACCGCCCTTGCGGGTGCGGCGGCGGTAGAACAGCACCAACGCCACGATCACGATCACGACCCCCGCCGCGATCCCGCCGTACTCGATCAGCTGGGTCGTCGGGTTCGGGTGCACCGTGATCGCCGTGGAGACGATGCTGACGGAGGAGTTGTTGACGAACGCGTTGGTCGCGTACGCCTGCGCGTAGAAGGTGAACGAGCCGGATTTGCTCGGGTCCCAGTGGACGACCGCCAGCACGGTCTTGCCGTGGTGGAGCTCCGGGATCAGCCCGGTGTCGAGCACGGTCGAGTTCACCGTCGCCGACTTCGAGGAGTTCGAGTAGCCGTAGAACGTCACCGAGCCGGGGGTCCCGGCGATGTAGTTCCGAGAGCCGCTCGCGCTCGCGCTCAGCAGGTAGACCTTCACGGTGATGTTGTCCGCGATCGCCTTCGAGCCTCCGCCGACCGTGACGTTGAGCTGGTAGGTGTAGCTCGTGCCGGCGTTCAGCGTCGTCGGGCCGGTGAGGTTGTTCGCCTCCATGATCGGCCGCAAGGTCGTGTTGTCGGCGACCTCGAGCTTCTTGGTCGTGTTCGCGGAGACCCCGTTGCTGTCGTCGACGGTCAGCTTGATCGAGTAGTCGGTCGTCTTCGGATAGAGCCGGATCGTCGGGTACGGCTTGACCGAGTGCACGGTGTAGGTCTGGTTCTTGAAGCCCGAGGTGCTCGTCGTGTTCCCCGGGTTCGAGACGAACCACGTGTAGTTCGTGACCGTGCCGTTGCCGAAGCTGACCGAGCCGGCCGCGTCGAGCTGCAGGTTCACGTAGTGCTTCGGTCCCTCGACGATCGACGAGCCGCTGATCGTCTTGCCGGTCGCGGTCAGGATCGCGAGCGACGGGATCGGCGGCTCGGTGTCGTTGACCAGGATCGTCAGGCTCGTCGTCGACTTCGTCCCGACCAGCGACCAGACGGTCAGGGTCAGGACGTACTCCCAGCCCCAGCCCCGGATCGTCAGCGGCGCGCCGCCGATCGAGAGCGTGTTGAAATGCACGTAGTAGCCGTGCCCCGGCCCGGTCGTGTTGCTGGTCGTGTTCGCCCCGAAGGCGACCGTCCAGTTCGACCGCGCGCTCGCGCCCTTCGAGACGGTGTAGTTCGCGCTCGAGGTGAAGTTGTGCGCCGTCAGGGTGAACGCGGCGATCGACAGGTTGTCCGGCGCCGCGATCATCGTCGCCGAGGCGTTGAACTTCAGCGACGTCGTCCAGTTGACGAACAGGTACTTTGCGGTCCCGGAGGTCCGGTTCTCGTAGCCCGTCGCGTTCGAGGCGATGCCGGCGGTCGGGACGGAGTCGGCCGGGTCGAGGACCCAGACGAAGAACTTCGCCGAGCTGTTCGCGCCGGAGGAGGCGTAGACGGTGAGCTTACCGTCGTACGTCGTCGTGCCGTTCGGCACCGCGTAGGTGTAGTTCACCGAGGCGTTGTTCGGGACCGTCGTGCTGTGGCCGTTCCCCCAGTTCCAGACGAACTCGGTGCCGTTCACCCCGGTGGGGTAGGTCGTGGAGGAGGCGCTGAACGTCGCCTTGGTGCCCTCCGCGAGGACGACGGTGTAGTAGTTGCGCGTCGAGTTGAGGACGCTCGCCTTCGAGAAGAACGCGTTCGTCGACGTCACCGCCATCTTCGCCGTGACGGCGGCGATCTTCACGATCGAGAACGTCACGGTCGCCGACGGGGTCGAGCTCGCCTTGGACTCGAGCGTGAACGCCGTCCAGCTCGCCTGCGGGCCGGTGCCGAGCAGGGTCGAGTTCGCCGGCGCCGTCGTCCCGGCGGAGAGCGCGTAGCCGCTCGGCAGCTCCAGGGTGTAGTTGTAGACGTCCTGGCTCGAGCTCGGGTGCTGGAACTTGAACGAGATCGAGTAGGAGTCCGAGCTCTTCCCGACCGTGCCGTTCAGCTTGTAGCTGTTCGTCCAGCCGTAGGAGATCGCCTGGGCGCTCGAGAGGCCGCACGTCGTGGTGCACCCGCTCGCGAAGGTGAAGTTCGTCATCCCCTGGGCGGCCGTCGGCGCGACGAACGTCGTGCCGTTGAACGTCGTGCCCGCCTGGGTCGCCGGGAAGAACGGTCCCTCGTCCGCCACGAAGTCCTCGAACGCGGTCGCGGAGGCGGCGGAGAAGTTCATCGAGTGGTCGTAGTCCAGGCCGAGCTGCGCCCAGAGCTGGCCGACCGAGCCGTTGGGCAGGCCCGGCACCTCGCTGTCGTTGCCGAGCTGGACCGACGTGCTGACGTTCAGCCTGCCCTTGCCCGTCGCCGGGTTCACGCCGGTGAAGTCGAGCGTCGTGGAGAACGTCCCGCGCTCGGCGGTCGTCCTCGGGCTCGTCGTCACGCTCCTCGGGGCCGGGGTCGGCGAGGAGATGTTCACCGGGTACCAGACCGTCTCGAAGCCGACCGACGAGAGGACGACGTAGAACGTCTCCTGGCTGCCGACCTTGGTGAAGTCGGCGGGGTAGGAGCTGAACGCGTAGTAGCCGCCCGGCGCCGTCGGGATCGTGTAGAGGTACTGGTCCGTCGGGTCGTAGAGCGTCGCGTTGCCGCCGACGGTGACGTACGCCTTCGTGGCGGACGACGAGATCCGGCCCGAGATCGAGTACGCCTTCAACAGCGGGTAGGCGTGCGTCAGGCGGGCCGCGATCGACACCTTGGTCGAGTTGGAGTAGAAGTTCGAGCCGGAGGTGTGGCTCGCCTGCAGGACCCAGGTGCCGTACGGCACGCTCAGGTTGTAGAAGCCGGTCGCGTTGCTCGTGTTGCTGGCCAGGACCAGGCCGGCGTCGGCCGGGGCGAGCAGCTTCACGGTCGCCCCGGCGACCGTGCCGGAGCCCTGCATCACGGTCCCGTTGAGCGTCGCGTTGTACGGCAGGACCTGGACGTTGGAGATCAGCTGCGGGTTCGCCGTCGGGTGCGTCAGGACGGTCGCGGTGTAGAACGCGTACACCGGGGCCGGCTGCTCGGAAGCGACCGTGCAGCGGTACGGCTTGCAGCCGCTCACCGACGAGTCGATCGCCGTCGGGACGTAGAGCCCCCAGTAGCCGGGCGCGAGGGCGCCGGAGGTGCCGGAGGAGGTGAACTTGAACTGCCCGCCGGCGCCGGTCGTCGTCGCGTAGACGGACCCGTCCGCGCGGTTCACGAGGTCGACCGTGACGCCGGCCGGCACCGGCGCCTTGGTCACGGTGCCGGGCTGGTCGACGAATCCGGTCAAGGTGTAGGTCGTCGAGGTGGCGGCCGCGGTCCCGAAGACCGCCGCCAGCGTGCTCGCCAGGACGACCACCACCAGTACCCACGACGCTGCGCGATACAGGGGGCGTTGCACCGGTCTCACTTCTCCCGTTCTCTCTCCCTCTCTCGAGGGCGGGGCGCCGAACTTGGCCCCATTACTTAGCACTTTCTCCAAAAAATCCGGGGCCGGGCGCGGGAACGGGGCTCCCCGGACGCCCCCGCCGCAGGCTAGCGGTAGATCGCCTCGACCGGCTCTTCCTTGCGGCGGCCGACCCGCTCGCGGGCGAGGTGCTTTTCGAACTCCTCGTAGAAGCGGATCGCCTCCGCGTCGCACGACGGCCGGACCTGCTTGAGGGCGGCGTCGAAGTGCGCCCGGGTCACCTTGCTCGCCTTCAGGTTCTCCCGGATCGCCGTGAGGCCGGCCTCGCGGCAGAGCGCCGCGAGGTCGCTGCCGACGTAGCCGTCGGTCCGCGCGGCGAGCTGGGCGAGGTCGACGTCGTCGGCGAGCGGCATCCTCGCCGTGTGGACCGTCAGGATCTCGAGCCGGCCCGCGGCGTCCGGCGGCTCGACGTAGAGGAGGCGGTCGAAGCGCCCCGTGCGCAGGAGCGCCTCGTCGACGATGTCGGGGCGGTTCGTCGCCGCGATGACGAGGACCCGCTCGAGCGTCTCGAGCCCGTCGATCGACGTCAGGAGCTGGTTGACGATGCGCTCCGTGACGCCGCTGGAGGTCTGCAGTCCCCGCCGCGGGGCGATCGAGTCGATCTCGTCGACGAAGACGATCGACGGGGAGGCCTGGCGGGCCTTCTTGAAGATCATGCGGATCGCCTTCTCGCTCTCGCCGACCCACTTGCTCATCACCTCCGGGCCCTTCACCGAGATGAAGTTCGCCTGGCTCTCGGTCGCGACGGCCTTCGCGAGCAGCGTCTTGCCGACCCCGGGGGGACCGTAGAGCAGGATCCCGCGCGGCGGGTCGATGCCGATATGCCGGTAGACCTGCGGGTTCTTGAACGGCAGCTCGACCGACTCCTCGAGGACGCGACGGACCCGCTCCACGCCGCCGACCTCCTCCCAGCGGGTCGTCGGGACCTCGACCGCGACGTCGCGCAGGCTCGACGGTTCGATCTGCTTGAGCGCCTCGCGGAAGTCGGTCTCGGTGACCTTCATCCGCTCGAGCAGCGAGATCGGGATCGGGTGGTCGAAGTCGATCTCGGGCAGGTAGCGCCGCAGCGCGCGCATCGCCGCCTCGCGGGCGAGCGACGA
>JASHSA010000065.1 GCA_030037035.1 Thermoplasmata archaeon | reverse complement strand
CCCTGCCGGAGCGGGACCGTTGACCGTGGGTGCCGGCGCGCTCCTCCGCCTGTGGGCCCGAGGGGGGCCTACCGCAGCTCCTTCTCGAGCTTGTCGAAGGTCTCTCCCCAGCCGCCCTGGAATCCCTGCAGCAGCGCCTCGACGCCGCCGGGGACGGAGCCGGCCGAGAGGACCTTCACGACCACGACGACGCGCGTCCTCCGGGGGGAGATCTCCTCGAGCATCACCGTCTGCAGCGCCTCGAACGGGATCGCGCCTTCCTCGAGCGCCGTGGTGCTCCGGAACGCGAACCGTTCGGGCTCGACGACCTCCAGGACGGTGCCCGACGTCTCATGGACAGGCTGTCCCGGCCAGCGGTCCTGGATCCGCAGCGTCCCGCCGGGCCTGGGGTCCAGCTCGAAGAGGACGGTGATCGCCCCCGCCGGGGATCCGAACCACTTCGCCGCCTTCTTCGGATCCGTGAACATCTCGAAGACGGTCCTCCGAGGGAAGTCGAACTCCCTCACGATGCTTGTGGCATTTCGGTCGGCGACGATCGGCTCCCCGCTCCTCGTTGCACTCATGCTGCACTCTCCTTCAGCGCCTGGTCCAGCCGGTCGAGCCTCCGCTTCCAGAGTTTGGTCAGTTCGGCGACCCACGCCTGGACCTGGTTCATCGATCTCGGGTCGAACGAGTACAGCCTTCGCTGAGCTCGCCTCTCCATGCGGATCACGTTCGCCTCCCGCAGCACCTTGAGGTGCTGGGAGACCGCCTGCGGCGTCACGTCGAACTGCTCCGAGATCTCGGACGCCGTGAGCTTACCGCGGTGCGCCAGCAGCTCGACGACCTTGCGACGGTGAGGTTCCGCCAAAACCTGGAACGCGTCCACGCTGCCAATATACAGCCTACGCTTAATAAAGCATTCGCTTAACTAAGTCGGCGTCCGGCGCGGATCGTGACGCACCTCCCGTAGAGCGGTGTGGTGGGATCGACCTCGCGGCGGGGCTGGGCTCCGCTGCGCGCTCGGCGCACTGGCGGCTCGGCGCGAGGAGACCTGCTCCGGTTCCCCGGGCGACGTGTCTACCTACGGGACGTCTCGGCCTTCTCCCGGGCAAAGCGGGTCCGACGGTGAGCATGCTAGCGGGGGCGCACGACCGGACCGGGGGGAAGCCCCGGGAGCCGTCATGAACCCGGCCTCTCTCCCTCCGCCGGGTGTCCTGCGGCAGCAGGCGAACGGTCGACACTCCCTGGAGCAAGCTTCGTGCCCGGCGTGAGAAACGACTCTGCTCACCGTGCGGCGGGCAAGACCCCCTCGCAGCTGATCGATGAGATGATCCGGGCTACGCCCGACTGGCGTGGCGAAACCCTGGCCCTTCTACGCCGCTCGATCCGGCGGGCCTACCCTCCCATCGTGGAGGAGGTGAAGTGGAGGAAGCCAAGCAATCCGGACGGTGTTCCGGTCTGGTCCCATGAAGGGATCGTCTGCGTCGGGAACGTCCTCAAGGCCGCGGTCCGATTGACGTTCCCCGCGGGAGCTCAGATCAGGGACCCGAAGAAGCTCTTCAACACGAGGCTCGACAGCAGGACGGTGCGGGCCATCGACGTCCATGCGGGGGAGACGGTGGACGAAGGGGCGCTGAAGGCGATCGTGCTCGAGGCCGTGAGGCTGAACGCCTCCTAGGACCGGGAAGGTCGCGCGCCCTCGAGGGCGCCGAGGGCCCGGCTCGCTCCGCTCACCTGCGACCCGCTTCCGCGAGCCGCCGGTCGGAAGGTCGCCTACGGGCGGTCCGGAAAGGCGTGGGTGCCGTGGGTGAGCGCAGCCCCAGCCCGCAGCGCCGCCGCGACGAATACGGTCTCGGCCAGCTCCCGGTCGGACGCGCCGGCGTCGCGGGCCTTCTTCGAGTGGATCTCGATGCAGTACGGGCACTGGGTCGTGAACGCGACCGCGCACGCCATCAGTTCCTTGTACTTCACCGGGACGGCGCCGTCGGCGAGGGCGGCCGCATCGAAGGCCCGGAACGCCTTCATCCCCTCCGACGCGTTCGCCTCGATCGTCTTCAGCCGTCTCAGGTTGTTCATGTCGTACATGGTCCTCCGGCCCTAGGCGGGACGGCATTTCATTTCTCGTACCGTGACACGGCCCCGGGCGTCAGCGGGGCCACCCGTGTGCGTCGACCCGTGACCTCGATGATCGGCCTTTCGGCCCCCGCGTCGACCGAGGTCCCGGTGGCGCGTGGCGTCGCGAGCTCAGAGGGGCGCGCGCATCTCGGGCTGCCGCTTCGCGTCGCAGTTCGGTCCGGCGCAGGCTACCGGCCTCTAGAGGATCCGCCCGGCACGGACCACGGGCGTCCCGTCGATCGAGATCTCCGGGCCTGCGAGCGAGAACCACGAGAAGAAGCTCGAGCCGTTCGAGCCCCCCAGGCCTCGGTTGCCGCCGATCTGCAGGGAAACGGAGCCTCCTTCGACGGTCTCAAGATTGGGGATGTCCCGGACGGCGGGGTTCAGGCCAAGCTTGAGCATGCTGGTTCGGTCCTTGCCCGCCGTTCCCGCCTTGTACCGGCGGCCAAACATCTCCTCGCCTTCCTCCAGCGTGTACGACGCAAGCTTGCCGTCGACGAACTCGAGCGCTCCGCCGGCATGGACGTTCCACCAGATGTTCGTTCGGCGGTT
>JASHSA010000064.1 GCA_030037035.1 Thermoplasmata archaeon | reverse complement strand
CATCGAGCGTGCCGTTCGTCAGGTCGCGGACGACGAGCGAGTACGAGCCGTTCGCGCGCGAGAACCCGGGCTCCATCGGGTAGAGCAACGTGATCCCACGGACGTACCCCGGTAGGAACTCCGCGGCGCTCCCGGGGGCGACCAGCACCCGGGAGCCGGCCGGCACGAACGCGGAGGCGTCCTCCAGCAGGGCGAAGTCGGCCCCCGAGACGCTGCCGAAGTCGTGGTAGTAGCTCTGGAGCACCGGGGAGAGCGAGGTCGGCGTCAGCACCGCCGCGGGGACGATCAGGACGACGGCGAGCGCGAACGGCGCAAGCGCCCGCAGCTCCGCCTGCCGAGCGGTCCTGCGCGGGGCCCCGGGCCCCGGAGGGTCGGCCGCGTGCCGCTGCCCGACGCGCTCGAGCGCGAGGGCGATCGGTACCGCGGCGACCAGGCCGTAGACGACGAACAGCGAGACGCCGAGCTCGCCGGCGTTCGAGACGAACGCGGCGTCCCGGACCGGCGAGCCGGGGACGCCGGAGGCGAGCAGCAGCAGCTCCCAGCCGACGACGGCGAGCCCCGCGGACGCCGCCCAGCGCGAGAACGCCGACCAGGACGACGGCCGCTCGGCGGTCGCGAGAACGATCAGCGCCCCCGCGCCGGCGACCAGCAGGACGGCGAGCTCGAGCCGGACGATCGGGACCGGCGACAGGGCGGTGTCGCTCGCGCGGAAGAGGAACGGGTCGACCTCGCCGATCCACTGCGCGAGGCCGATCCCGACCGCCCGGGACGACGGGACGCTCAGCTCGCCGGCGAGGCTCGCCGGGCGGGCCCGGGCCAGGACAAGGACGTAGATCGACGGAACTCCGGCGACGAGCGCGGCGCCCGCGGCGGTGAGCCACCGGGCGCCCCAGGCGACGACGCGTCCCCCGAACCGTGGCGTCGAGCTGACGCCGAGGACGAGCAGCGCCGGCAGCATCCACTCGGTCCCGACGACGTTCAAGGCGCCGGCGTAGCCTAGGAGCAGTCCGAACGTCGCCGCGTCGCGGGCGGACGGGGCGCCGGGTCGGCCCCAGGCCATCGACCTCGCCGCCAGGAGGAGCACGAGCGGTGTCGCGAGCACGAAGTCGTTGCTCCCCCCGACCAGGGCGCGGGTCGACGGTCCGAGGAACGCGAGCGCGAGCGCGAACGCCGCGCCGGCACGCTCGCTGCCGACCAGGCGTCGGCCGAGGACGTAGCCCGGGAGCGGGGGAAGCGCGAGGAAGAGCGGTGTCACGAGCAGCGCCGTCCGCGCCGGGGGAAGCCCGAAGTCGAGTTGGGCCCAGCCGAGCCAGACGGTGCTCCCCTGGGGGTAGAGGATCGACGCCGCGCCGTACGGTCGGAACGAGAGCGGCACGCTGCCGTGCTGCAGGAGCAGGGCGACGTAGGTGCTGAGGAGCGACGAGTCGTAGGTGTTGCCGCTCGCTACGGGGGAGGCGACGGCGACCTCGACCAGATACAGTCCGAGCGCGGAGGCGAGGGCCACGATCGCCCAGCCGCTCCCGAGCCCCCGTAGGAGCCGCTCCGCGGCGTGAGGGGCCTCCCCCCGGGCGCGCACGCGCCCGACCCGGTAGAGGAGGACCGCCGCGGCGACCACGGGGACGGCGAGGACGACCGGGGGCGTGAACGCCCCGAGCTCGACGGCCGCGAGGAGGTAGAGCACCGCCCCGCCGAGATAGAGGTCGAGGACGAGCCGCTCGATCGCCTCGCCGGGGCGCAGCAGCGTGAGGTAGCGTCCGGCGACGCCCCGCACCGCCTCTCCGACGACCGCCGCCTGCGCCCCCCAGAGCGCCAGGCTGAGCGCCCAGAGTCCCGCCGGGGGGCCGGGAACGCTCACGGACCCGAGCACCGACCGCCCCCCTTATCAGACCGGGGTCCCGCGCGCCCCCGTCCCTCCGGAGCCGGGAGCCCGAAGCCGAGGGCCCGCCGGGCGCCGCGAGCGACGCTCCCGGACCCGGGGCGGTAGGCTTATCTCGATGGACGCGAAACACCCTCCCTCGCAGCAGGTGGTCACCCTGGCGGTCCATCCCCGACGAAGGCTCTGGCGGGCGGTACCTCTCGGCCTTGCGCTCGCGATGCTCGGCGTGGTCGTCCTCGCGGGTCTGTTGCCGGACACCGGGCTCGTCAGCGCCTCTTCGAACTGCAGCTACGGCAAGTGCCCGTCGTCGAGCTCGTTCCCGTTGTGGGCGGTGAGCGCCTCGGTCGCCGTCGTCCTCATCGCGATCATCCTCGCCCTGCTCCTGCTGCGCCGCAGCCGCCGCCGTCCCCCGTCGGGGGAGGCGGCCGGCGCGACCGCCGGGGCGGGGGCGACCGCGGGCTCCGGCCAGGACTGGTCCGAGGGTTCCGAGGCACCGCAGGGCGACAGCGAGAACCCGCCGGCGAACGACCCCGGCACTCCGATGGGCGACGAGCTCGACGGCGGGACGTCGTCCCGCTAGGCCCCCGCACGGACCCGAGCTCCCCCGAGCGCTGCGGCTCCCTTCCGCCCGGCTACGTATTTACCCGCAGGACGACGCCACGGCGGGGTGGTCGTCATCGTGGGGACGTCGGAACCGGCGACGTTGAGGTCCGGGTTCGCGACGGTCACGATCGGAACGCTGTTCCTGCTCGTTTCGACCCTGCTCCTGGTCGGCTTCACGTTCCTCGCCCGGGTAGTGATCACCCGGGGGATCTCGACCGCCTCGTTCGACGCGTTCTCCTTCGACTACGCGCTCGTCCAGGTCCTGCTCGCGGTCGGGACGTACGGGATCACCGTCGGCGTGGCCCGCAGCCTTCCGTACGCCCGCACCGATCCCGAGCGGCGGACGATCGTCCGCACCGGGGTCGGGCTCGGCGCGCTCGCGGCGACGGTGACCGGGGTCGTCGTGTTCGCCGTCTCGCCGACCGTCGGCCGCCTGCTCGGCTCCTCCCAGGTCGGCGAAGGGCTCGCGATCTGTGCGCTCGCGCTCGCGAGCCTGATCGCGGCGACGGTCCTTGCCTCGGTGTTCCAAGGGCTCTCGAACGTCACGCCGAACGCGCTGTTCCTCCAGATCGCCAACCCCGGGCTGTTCCTCGCGTTCCTCGTGGCGGCGACCGTCGAGCCCCACCGGGCCCCGACGCTCGGGGCGACGGCGCTCAGCTTCGTGGTCCCGCACCGGGGCCTCACCTTCACGGAGACGATGTTCAGCTACGCGGCCTCCTGCGTCGTGACGCTCGCGGCCGTGGCGCTCTACAGCGTCCGCCGCCTTCCGGAGGGACTCTTCCGTGGGGTCGGCGGCGAGCCGAGCGCGCGCCGGCAGCTCCTCGTCCTCGCCGTGCCGCTGTTCGTCTACGGGACGATGGTGAGCATCGCCGGGCTCGGCGACACGCTCGTCCTGGGCGCGGTCCACTTCGCCCAGGTCGGCACGTACTCGGCGAGCCTGACGGTCGCCCGGCTCATCCAGGTCGGGATCTCGGCGGCGTCGTACATCTTCCTACCGGTCGCCTCGGGATTCCTCGCGCGGGGCAACCGTCGGGCGGTCGGCCTCACGTACGTGACGGTCACGAAGTGGCTGACGCTGTTCTCGCTACCGCTCACGATCGTCTTCGTCTTCCTCCCGTCGGCGTCGTTGGACTTCGTCTACGGCGCACGGTATGCGAACGTCGTCCTTCCGCTGCAGATCGTCGTCCTCGGCGCGTTCGTCGGGACGCTCCTCGGACCGGCGGCGATGGCGCAGGTCGCGTCGGGCCAGGCGCGCCTGCTCGCGGTGAACGCGAGCGTCGCCGGAGCGACGGACGTCGCCCTCGCGGTCGCGCTCGTGCCGGCGTACGGCGAGGTCGGCGCGGCGGTCGCCTGGTCGACCGCGAACGTGCTGTGGTGCACGTTGTGCCTGGTCGAGCTGAGCGCCGCGGAGCACTACCATCCGTTCCGCCGGGACGTCCTCGTCCCGCTCGCCGCCACCGCCGTTCCGCTCGGGCTCGTCCTGACGGTGTGGCGTCCGCACGTGCCCCTGCTGCTGCTGCCGATCCTTGCGCTCGGGGTCGCCGCGCTCTACGTCCTCGCGATCCTGGCGACCCGGAGCCTCGACGAGGGGGACCGGCTCCTCCTGGACGCGCTCGAGCGTCTGTACGGCCGGCCGTTGCCGCTCGTGCGACGTCTGGCACGGGCGCTCGCCGGGCGACGCCCGTAGGCTCCCGGTTCCGCCGGTTATACGTTCGTCCGACGGCCTCGCCGACCGCCCTCCGGCGAGCCTCGTCGTGGCAGCGGCGTTCGGTATGCTTACATAGGGCCACCGGCATGGAAGCATACCGGGCGCGACGCGTCCCGGCCAGGGTGCAATGAACCTCCGACGCCGGGCGATCGTCCCGCTGTCGCTCGGGCTCGGGATGCTCGGGGTCGTCGTCGCCGCCGGCCTGAGCCCGAACACCGGGGTCGTCCGCGCGGCCGCGAACTGCACGTATGGGCAGTGCCCTGCGTCGCAGACGTTCCCGCTCTGGGCGGTCGCGACGTCGCTCGCGGCCGTCGTCGTCGCCCTTCTGCTCGCGCTCCTCCTGCTGCGCCGGCGCCGCCGCCCCGGCCAGCCGCCGTCGGAGTGGCAGGGCCCGGGAGGCACCCAGGGCTCCCCGCCGTCGGCCGGTCAGGGCGCCGGCCCGGAGCTCGCCCCCCTCGCCGCCGGTGGGGGGGCCGCCGCGATGGACGTGACCCCGGCCTGGCACGAGGGGACCGCGACGGAGTCCTCCTACGTTCCCCCGGCCGAGGAGGGCGCGCCTGCGACCGCGGGCGTGGGGCCGTCGTACGTCGAGCCCCCGTCGGTCGCTCCCCCCGCCCCGGTCGCCCCGACCCCGGTAGCCTCCACGGGAGCTCCTGCGGCCGCGGGAGGCGAAGCGGGTGAAGAGGCCGAGCCGGACATCGACTCGTTGATGGCCGAGCTCGAGAAGATCAGCGGCGAGATCCTCAAGAAGAGCCCGAAGAAGAAGGGCTCCTCGACGTCCTCCGGCGCGGGCTCCTCCGGCACGACGGGCGACGCCGACGACGGTCCGTAGACGTCGACCCCGTCGGGAAGCGTTTATCTGCCTCGGCCCCGTCGAACGGGAGAGGGACCATGCCCGACGCGCGGGGCGTTCCTGAGCTGCTCGAGGAGCTGCGGGAGGCGATCCGCCGCTCCGCCGTGAGACCGCGCCGGGTCGAGGTCGGGGTCGCGCTCTCGGTCGCGCTCGGGCGGGAGCGCGGCTCCGTCGCCTGCGGCGGCTGCTCGGTCCCGCTCGAGGTCGACGGGATCCCGGCCGAGACGAACGTCCATCTTCGACAGCCGTACCGTCTCATCGTGGACGAGACCCCCGCGGCCTAGCCGTCGGGGCTCGCGCGGGAGGCGAGGGTGTTCTCGATCACGGGTTCGCTCGTCGCGCTGGTCGTCTACGTCCTCGGCGCGGTCGGCCTTCCGGGGCTGTTCGCCCTGATGACCGTCGAGAGCTTCGGCGTCCCGCCGTTGCCGAGCGAGCTGATCCTCCCGTTCGCCGGCTACCTCGTCGCGGAGGGGGCGTTCCCGTACTACGAGGCGCTCCTGGTCGCGGTCCTGGGCGGCGTGGTCGGGGCCTACGCCGCCTTCGCGGTCGGGCGGTCGTGGCGGCACCGCCTCGAACGGATCGGGATCGGCCCGCTGCGCCTGCACCCGCGCCACCTCGAGTCGATGGACCGGTTCTTCGCCCGTCACGGCGAAGGGACGGTCGCCCTCGCGCGGCTCGTGCCGGTCGTCCGGAGCTACATCAGCTACCCGGCCGGCACCGCCCGGATGCGGCCCGAGAGGTTCGGGATCTACACCGCGGTCGGGATGACGCCGTTCGCGGCGGCGTTCCTCTACGCGGGGATCGTGCTTCGGTCCCATTGGGGGTTCGTCCAGTCGCTGTTCGGCTGGCTGGACGACGCCCTCATCGCCGCGGTCGCCGTCGCGGCGGTCTACCTGTACCTCGTGCTCACCGAGCGGCTCCTCCCCGGCTGGCCCCCTCGCCTCGCCCGACCGCCGGCGTAGGGCCGCTCGGCGGTCGGCGCCCCGGGCACGCGGAGGGCGCCGGCCCCGGAGCCTCAGGCCCGCTCGGGCGGAGGCAGCCGAGCGGCGGCGCCGGGAGCGTACTCGGGCCGGACGACGCGGCCGCAGGGGCGGCCGACGTACTCGCCTCCGTCCACGACACGCTCTCCGTCGTGCCAGTGCTCGACGGGGAAGACCGCCGGGAAACCCTCGAAGGGGGACCAGCCGCACGGCGAGCGCAGCTGCGCCCCCCGGATCGGCCGGCGCGAACGGAACTCCACGACGAGGAGGTTCGCGCGGTGGCCGGGGGCGATCCGTCCCATCGGCTGGCCGAGCAGGCGGGCCGGGCGGTCGCACGCCGCGCGGAGGAGGACGTCGAGCGCGAGCTTCCCCTCGCCGACCTTCGCCAGCATCAGCGGCACGGTCGTCTGGACGCCGGGGACCCCGCTCGGGGCGACGTCGAACGGGAGCGCCTTCGCCAGGGCGGCATGCGGGGCATGGTCGCTCGCGAGGATCGGGACGCGGCCCTCGGCGAACTCCCGCCAGAGGGCGGCCCGCGCGAGCTCCGAACGCAGCGGAGGGTTGACCTTGAAGCGGCCGTCGCGACCGCTCGCGTTCGACAGCAGGAGATGCTGGGCCGTCACCTCGCAGGAGACCCCCCGCGCGCGGGCGAGCGCGACGATCGGGGCGGCCGTCGCGTGGGCCACGTGCAGGCGGAGCCACGCCGACGCGGCGAGCAGTCGCCGGACGGCCGACTCCTCGGCGTCGACCGGTCGTCGCTCGTCCCACGAGACCGGGTCGACGGCGGCGAGCCCCGTGCGGAAGCGGCCGGGGTCCTCGGCGTGGACCGCGAGCGGGAGGTCGTGGTGAGCGAGCTCGGCGAGGAGCGCGTCGAGCTGGCCCGCCTCCGGCGCCGGGTCGATCCCGGTCGTCGGAGCGAGGTAGAGCTTGAAGCCGCCCGCGCGCCGGGCGAGCGCGGCCAGCGCTCGAGGCTCGAGGGCGGCGGCGTAGAGCAGCACGTCCGTCGCGGCGCGTCCGCGGACGCGCGCCTCCTTCTCCTCGAGGCGCTCGACGCTCGTCACCGCCGGCTCGGTGTTCGGCATCTCGCCGACGAGCCCGACCCCCCCGAGCGCGGCGCCGACCGTACCGCTCGCGATCGTCTCGACCTCGGCCTCCGGGCCCGGGTCGCGGAGATGGACGTGCACGTCGGTCGCGGCCGGGAGGAGGACACGCTCGCCGACGTCGTGGCGACGGGCGCCCCGGACGTTCCGGCCGATCGCCCGGATCGTCCCTTCCCCGTCGATCCCGACCTCGAGCGGCTGAAGACGTCCGGCGACCCAGGCCCGACCGCAGAGGACGAGCTCGGCCTCGGCGGCCTCCTTTCGAGCCGTCCCCGACCGCGGGCGGACCGGCGGCGCCATCGGCGGTCCGACGCCTGCGCGCGTAAAGCGGGCACGCCGCTCCCGAGCGAGGGGTTTTCTGCGCGGGGGGCTCGAGCGACCGTGGCGGCGCGTCCGGCCCGTGCCCGGATACGAACGTACGCCGCCAGTGGGGTCGACCTCGCGGGACGCGCTCGAGCGCTCCCGGAGCTCCTCCGCGCGGCGAGGTACACGGCCCCGGCGTCGCACGGCCGGGTCGTCGAGGCCCCCGGCCACTACGCCGGGATCGTCCGGCTGGACGGGGCGACGATCGCGATCACGACCGACACGGTCGGGACGAAGGTGCTGCTCGCCGAGGCGCTGGGCCGCTGGGAGGAGGTCGGGGAGGACGCCGTCGCGATCAACGTCAACGACCTCGCCTCGGTCGGCGCCCGGCCGACCGCGATCGTCGACACGATCCTCTGCGGCGTCGCCGACCCGGCGGTCTTCCGCGGGATCGGTCGGGGGATGCGCCGAGGACTGGCGAAGGCCCGCTGCGCGCTCGTGGGCGGCGAGACCGCCCTGGTCGCGGAGATCGTCCGCGGCCTGGACCTCGGCGCCACCGCGGTCGGATTCTTCCCGCCGCGGCGAGCGCCGATCCTCGGGCAGAGCATACGCGCCGGCGACCGGATCGTCGGCCTCCCGTCGAGCGGGCTCCACGCCAACGGCCTGACGCTCGCACGCCGCCTCCTCGCCGCCTCCTCCGTCCGTCTCGACCGCCCCCGGCCCGGCGGTCGCCGGCCGCTCGGTCGTGAGCTGCTCGCCCCGACGCGCACCTACAGCGCGGCGATCGACGCCGTCGCAGACCTCCCCGGGGTGGTCGGCCTCGCCCACGTCAGCGGGGGAGGCGTGCGGAACCTGACCCGCCTCTCCCGCGCGGTTCGGTTCGTCCTGGACGCCTGGCCCGAGCCGCCGGGCCTCTTCCCCTGGCTCCAGGGGCTGGGGGGCCTCAGCGTCCGTGAGATGTTCGGCACGTTCAACATGGGGATCGGCTTCCTCGTGGTCGTCCGGCCGAAGGCCGAGGCGCGCGTCCGGGAGGCGCTCGCCCGGGCGGGGGCACCGGACGCGATCGCGGTCGGGCACGTCGAGCGGGGACGGGGGGTTGAGTTGCCCGCTCACGGCCTGACGTTCCGGGATTACGCCTAGTCCGGCCCACGCCCGTCCGGTGCATGGTGGCCGAGGGAGGCGAGCCGCACGCGTGAGGCCGGTCGCGCGCTCGCGCCTGGTCGCGGCGGTGTTCACGCTCGTCGCGGCGTTCCTCACCGCGACGTACTACCTGTTCGTCCTCGCCGTCAGCCCCGGGACCCGCCCGAGCGCGGTGCTGTTCTACCCGTTCCTGGGCGGCGCTCTCGCCTACCTCGCCTGGATCGCCACGCGCGGCGAGGGAAGGCGGCTCGTCGGAGTCTTCGCCGATCCCTCGGCGTATCTCACGGTCGCGCTGCTGCTCTCGATGCAGCTCGCGGTCCTCGCCGCGACGTTCCTGATCGGCCCGGTGGACGCCTCGTTGCTCTCGCTTCTCGGCGACGTCGTCGCGACCCCGCTCGTGGTCGCCGCGTTGATCTCGCTCCAGCGCTCCGAGCTCCGAACCCCGACGTTCGTGGCCGGGCTCGCGCTCAGCCTCACCGGCGGCGCGCTCGCGATCGCCGGCGGCCACGCCCTCGGGACGGTGCGCAGCGCCGGGTGGCTGGTCGTCCCGGCCATCCCGGCGTGCCTGGCGTTCTATGTCGTCCTCTGCGCGCGGGCCGGGGCTCGCCACCCGGTCTCGGTGGTCGTCGCGCAGTCGGTCCTGGGGGCGGCGGCGGGCGCGCTCGTGCTCGCCCCTCTCGTTCCCGGGGGGGTGCACGGGGTGCTCGCGGTGCGGCCGGGGCCGCTAGCGCTCCTGCTCGTCAACGGGGTCGTGACGTTCTGCGTGGCGCCGCTGCTCTACTTCCGCGCGATCGAGCGCGCCGGGCTCCTCTTGCCGCCGATGCTCATGAGCGGGATCCCGATCTTCACGCTCCTGCTCTGCGCGCTCGTCCTCGGGATCGCCCCGGCCGCTCTCGCGATCCTGGGGGTGCCGGTCGCCGCCGTCGGCGGGATCCTCGCGCTCGCCTCGGGCGCGGCGGCGGCGACCGAGAAAGGTCCGGCCGGCCCGGCCGGGGGGCTCACTGCCAGTCGCTGAGGCTGCGGGTGCTGCTGCGGCGCCGGCTCGGCGTGCCGAGATTCTCCACCGGCGAGTCGAGCGCGGTCGGCGGGGCGTCGCTCGCGGGCGGGGCCGGCTCGTCGCCGGCGAGCCGTTGCTGGTGGCTTCCCCGCAGGAGCGAGCTCGCGTCCCAGCCGAAGACCTCCGTCACGCGGGCGAGCGTCTGCGCGACCCGCTCGGCGTAGTACTCCCAGTCGACCTCCTTCGTGAACGGGCGCCCCTCGATCCACGGCTCGACCTCCTGGGGGCTCCGGCGGGAGTCGGTGACGATCCAGGCGACCCTCATCCCGGGGATGACGTCGTAGCCCTCCTCGCGCAGCCGCCGGTAGACCCTTAGGAACGGCAGCGCGTCCCGGGTCGAGGCGTTGTACTCCCGCTCGCCGCGCACCGCCCGCGCGATCACGAGCCGCTCGACCGGCACCTCGTGGCGGCGCACGGCGGCGACCAGCTCGCGCGAGCGTCGCACCGCGGCGTCCGTGTCGCCCTTGAGGACGAGGTCGAAGACCTCGAGCAGCGCCTCCGACTGGTAGTCGAACGCGTCCGAGCGGCGCGTCTCGTAGCCGCGGACGATCCGGTCCTCCTGTGGCCAGACGGCCCGGCCGACGTAGCGCTTCTTCGCCCCGTGCGAGAAGAACGTCTCGAAGACCGACTGGAACTCGAACGTCGCGCCGCTCGCGGTGAACCTGCGGGCGATCCGCTCCCCGAACTCGCGCGCCCCGTCGAGCGACTCGGCCGGCGAGCGGACGAAGACCGAGTCGGTGTCGGAGTAGATCACCTCGAGCCCGTCCTTCTCGAGCTCGTGGATGATCGTCGTGATCGCGTCGCGCGCGAACGCGGTGATCGACGCGCCGATCTCCTTGTTCGTGAACCGGTAGAAGCTCGACGCGAGGACCCCGTAGAACGAGTTCATCAGGACCTTGACGGCGTTCTGGAGGCCGTCGTAGTACTCCGCGACGTCGCGGCTCGCCGCCGAGCGCGACGCCTGCCGGAACCCGTCGCGGTCGGCGAGCAGCTCGGTGAGGATCTCCGGGATGATCCCGCGCCGGACCTCAGGGGCGAGGAACCTCGCCCCGCCCGGCGCGACGATCGTCCCGTCCGGGGAGAGGGTCGTGAAGCAGAGGTTGCGGGCGACGATGATCGACGGGTACATCGCCTTGAAGTCCAGGACGACGACCCAGCGGTAGAGCCCGGGCCGAATGCTGTGGACGTAGCCCCCCTCGATCGCGCTCTCCGCCGAGCGAGGATGGTTCGGCGGGACGCCGACGCCCCGCGCGTCCGCGCGCGGGATCAGGATCGCGTCGATGAACTGGCTCGTCCTCCCGTTCAGGCCCTCCTCGAGCGGCATCCGCGCGACGGTCGCGAGGTCGGCGGCCTTCTCGAGGGCGCGCAGCCGCACGAGGATCCGCAGCGCGAGGTCGGCGTCGTGCTCGCAGTACTCCATCACGCGCTCCGGGTCACGGCGCCACTCCTCGGTGATGTTGCGCCGGTCGACATCGAGCTTGGAGTCGCCGAGGAGCGTCCGGGCGACGTACTGCAGGGTCTCCTGCTTCGGCCGCAGCTCGCGGCGCGCGGTCCACCACGCGTCGGCGACGACCCGGCCGGTGACCTTCCAGAGGCGCTCGCCGAACTCGTCGGCCTCGGAGCGTTCGCGCCCCAGGAGCAGCGGACCGAGACCGAGCGCCTTCGCCCGCTCGGCGAGCAGGGGGAAGTCGTAGCCGCCGATGTTGTAGCCGGTGAGGACGTCCGGGTCGTCCTCGGCGATCAGGCGCAGGAACTCGCGCAGGATCGCCGTCTCGTCCGGTCCCCCGAGGCGGAACGTCCGGCGGGGCCGGCCGGCGCCCTCCGCGACGCCGCAGATCGTGTAGATCGTCCGCTCCCGGATCGCGTTCTCGATGTCGAACGACAGGAGCCGCAGCGACGGCCGGAACGGCTCGGCCCGGGCGATCTCCCGGCCGCCGTCGGTGAGGATGCGCACGATCCGAGCAACGCCGTAGCGCGCGCGGACGCTCTCCGGCTCCTCCTCGGCGTCGAAGCGGACGTGCAGGCCCAGCCCCTTGTCGTAGAGGAACCGGTGGACGAACGGGATGTCGCACGAGAGCACCCGGCTCTCGCCGTTGCTGCCGCCGTAGGCCTTGCGGTACTCCGGGACCCTCCACGGTCGGTGGAGCGTGACGGTCGCCGCCGGCCGGTCGCGGCCGTGGTCGAAGACGGTCCGCGCTTCGACGCCGACGATCTCGGGGTCGGCCTTGAGACGGGCGAGCTCCTCCTCGGTCGGTTCGAGGAGGACGAAGTAGGGGCGGAACCCGTAGTAGCGCGCGACGACCGCCTCGCCGTCCCGGCTCCGGCCGAACAGTTCGATGACGACCCCGTCGTCGACCGCCTGGTAGGAGCCGTCGAGGACGAACAGCTCGACCGTGCTCACGCCGGTTCCACCCCTCCCCGCGTTAAAGCATTTGAAGCGGCGGCCGGGCGAGCCACCGACGGAGCGCGGCGACGTCCGAATCCCATCGCTCCTTGAGCCGTCGCGAACGAAGCGCTGCGGCCGGGTGGACGAGGGGGAAGACGGGCCCGAGCGGCCCGAGCCGCGGCGCGCCGGCGCATTGCAGGATCGGCGGGGCGTCCGGGACGAGCGCCGCGAGGGCCTTCGCCCCGAGGGGGACGAGCAGCCTCGGTCGCAGCAGGGCGAGCTGCCGGTCGAGGTACGGCCGGCACGTGCGCGCCGCCGCGGGGTCGAAGCGGTTGCCCGGAGGCCGGCACTTCAGCACGTTCAACACCCCGAACTCGGCGGAGCCGAGTCCGAGCCGCGCGAGGGCCGCGTCGAGCTGGCGGCCGGCACGGCCGACGAACGGAACGCCGGCCCGGTCCTCGGCGGCTCCCGGCGCCTCGCCGACGAAGACGATCGACGGGGTGCTCGAGCCCCGGTAGACGACGGCGTGCTCCCGGCTCGAGCCGAGCGGGCAACGTCGGCAGGCCCGGATCTCCTCCGCGAGCCGCTCGAGCTCGGCGGCCCGATCGGCCGTCCTCGTGCCTCGCGCGGCGGCCGCTCGAGCCCCGCGCGCGACGGCCCTCCGACCGGTCCGCATCGTCCCCGCGCTCCCGGCCGCGCGACCGTCACGGATTTTAAATAGGGCGGCCCTGTGGACGGCTCCCTTCGTTCCCCATGCCGCCGCCGTCCGGGCTCAACACCGCCGGGCGCCTTGCGCGCCTTCGCCAGCGGCGACGCTGGTCGGACCGGTACTACAAGCGCCGGACCCTCCACCTGAAGGAGCGCTCCGACCCCCTCGAGGGGGCACCCCAGGCCCGCGGGATCGTCATCGAGAAGGTCGGCGTCGAGGCGAAGCAGCCGAACTCGGCGATCCGCAAGTGCATCAAGGTCCAGCTGATCAAGAACGGCCGGCAGGTGACGGCGTTCGCGGTCGGGGACGGCGCGATCAACTTCATCGACGAGCATGACGAGGTCCTGGTGGAGGGGATCGGCGGCCGGATGGGTCGGTCCTACGGGGACATCCCCGGGGTCCGCTACAAGGTGATCCAGGTCAACAGCGTCTCGCTGGACGAGCTCGTCCGGGGGCGCAAGGAGAAGCCGGCCCGATGAGCGGCGACCCGATCGAGCGACCGCCCCCCGAGCCGACCGGCGAGGACGCCGGCCCGGTCGTCGAACGGCCGCAGCCGCCCGCCCCCCCTCCGTTCGCCATCCCGCCGCTGTTCGGAAAATACCCGTTCGAGGGGGTCGAGGTCCACGACCCGGGGCTCCTGCCGTACCTCTACCTGCACCCGGTCTACGCGCCGCACACCGAGGGACGCCTCTCCGGACGGCCGTTCCTGAAGAGCCACATGCACCTCGTGGAGCGCCTCGCGAACCACCTGATGAAGGGCGGCAAGTTCACGGGCAAGAAGCAGAAGGCGCTCGGGACGGTCCGCAAGGCGTTCGACGAGCTCGCCGCCAAGGAAGGCAAGAACCCGCTCCAGCTCCTGGTCGCGGCCGTCGAGAACGCCGCGCCCCGCGAGGAGGTCACGCGCCTGCAGTTCGGCGGGATCTCGGTCCCGCGGGCGGTGGACGCCTCGCCCGCACGCCGACTCAACGTCGCCATCCGCAACCTTGCGCTCGGGGCGATCCAGGCGTCACGAAAGTCGACCAAGCCGATCGAGACCTGCCTCGCCGACGAGATCCGCCTCGCGGCGGCGGGGGACCTGACCAGCTTCTCGGTCGGGCGCAAGGAAGAGGTCGAGCGGGTCTCCCAGTCGGCGCGCTGACGCGGAGGAGAGGTCGATGACGCACATCCGGAGCGAGCTGGCGAAGGCCATCCCGGACATGATGCGCCAGGTCGACAAGATCCGCAACATCGGCATCGTCGCCCACATCCACCACGGCAAGACGACGCTGAGCGACAACCTCCTCGCCGCCGCCGGCATGATCTCGGACGAGCTCGCCGGTAAGCAGCTCTACCTGAACTTCGACGAGCAGGAGCAGGCGCGCCTCCTGACGATCAACAACGCGGACGTCACGATCGTCCACGAGTTCGAGAACCAGCAGTTCCTGATCAACCTCATCGACACGCCGGGCCACGTCGACTTCGGCGGGGACGTGACGCGCGCGATGCGCGCGGTCGACGGGGCGATCGTCGTCGTCTGCGCGGTCGAGGGGGTGATGGCGCAGACCGAGACGGTGCTCCGGCAGGCGCTGCGTGAGAAGGTGAAGCCGACGCTGTTCATCAACAAGGTCGACCGCGCGATCAAGGAGCTGCAGCTGACCCCCGAGTCGCTGCAGAAGCGGTTCACGACGATCATCGGCGAGGTCAACGAGCTGATCCGCAAGATGGCGCCCGAGGAGTTCGTCGACGCGTGGTCGGTCGACCCCCGCGACGGCTCGGTCGCCTTCGGCTCGGGCTACGAGAACTGGGCGATCAGCGTGCCGTACATGCAGAAGACCGGCGTCAAGTTCCCGGACATCATCAACTACGTCTCCACCGGTCGCTCGAAGGAGATCGCCCAGAAGGCGAAGATCAACGACGTCGTCTTCGACATGGTCGTCCGCCACCTCCCGAGCCCGCGCGAGGCCCAGAAGTACCGCATCCCGAACATCTGGAAGGGCGAGATCGGCTCGTCGGTCGGCCAGGCGATGGTCAACACCGACCCCGGGGGACCGACCGCGTTCATGGTCACCGACATCACGATGGACCCGAGCGCGGGCGAGATCGCGACCGGGAGGGTCTTCTCGGGCCACCTCTCGAAGGGGATGGAGCTCGCGATTGTCGGCACGAAGCTGCGCAACCGCGTCCAGCACGTCTCGCTGTTCATGGGCCCGGAGCGCCTCATGGTCGACGACGTCCCCGCCGGCAACATCGCCGCCGTCATCGGGCTCTCCGACGCCTTCGCCGGCACGACGACGACGACCGCGCCGGAGATGGTCCCGTTCGAGGAGATCCGCCACGTCTCCGAGCCGGTCGTCACGGTCGCGATCGAACCGAAGCGGATGGCCGACCTGCCGAAGCTGATCGAGGTGATGCGCAAGGTCGCGAAGGAGGACGCGAGCCTGCGCGTCGAGATCAACCCGGAGACCGGCGAGCACCTGCTCTCGGGGATGGGCGAGCTCCATCTCGAGATCACGCAGTACCGGGTCGTCCACGACTACAAGGTCGAGATCGAGTCGAGCAAGCCGATCGTCGTCTACCGCGAGGTCGTCAAGAAGCCGGGCGGACCGTTCGAGGGGAAGAGCCCCAACAAGCACAACCGCTTCTACTTCGAGGTCGAGGCGCTGCCGAACGACCTCGTCCAGGCGATCAAGGACGGCGAGGTCCCCCAGGGGAAGTCGTTCAAGGACCTCAAGACCCTCGTCACCCGGCTCGAGCAGCTCGGCGTCCCCCGCGACGAGGGGCGGGGCCTGGTCGCGGTCGAGGGGACGAACGTCCTGTTCGACGTGACGAAGGGGATCCAGTACCTCAACGAGACGATGGACCTGATCGTCGACGCGTTCAAGGAGGCGATGAATCGCGGGCCCCTCGCGAACGAGAAGGTCTACGGGCTCAAGGTCCGCCTGGTCGACGCGAAGCTGCACGAGGACTCGATCCACCGCGGACCGGCGCAGACGATCCCGGCGGCCCGGTCGGGGATCTATGGGGCGATGTGCCTCGGGGACCGCCTGCTCCTCGAGCCGTTCCAGAAGGTCACGGTCAACGTCCCCCAGGACGTCCTCGCCGGGGCGACCCGGGAGCTGCAGCGACGTCGCGGCGAGATCCTCGACATGACGAGCGTCGGCGACCTCCAGACGGTCGTCGCGAAGGTTCCGGTCGCCGAGATGTTCGGCTTCGCCTCGGACATCCGCAGCGCGACCGCCGGCAAGGTCCTCTGGGCGACCGAGTCGATGGGCTTCGAGCCGGTCCCGAGCGAGCTCCAGCCGAAGGTCGTCGCCGAGGTCCGGCAGCGGCGCGGGCTCAAGCCCGAGCCGTACGACGCGAGCTACTACTCCGGCTGACCGGCCGCTCCGCGCGGTCGCCTCGCCGGGTCCGGGCCGTCTACCTACGCGGACTGTAGTAGCTATCGCGGCGACCCCACCAGGATAACCTACGTTGTTTGTAGTAGGTTGAATCCCTCGTGCACATCCTACGGTAGATGTAGTAGGTTCCTAGGGGGGCCCGGAGGGACTATCTACGCAGCCCGTAGTAGGTATGGGTCCGCGCCGCGGAGCTCACCGTGCGGATCGGCGCGTCTCAGGGGGTCGGCCCGCCGGTCGGCGCGAGGACGGCGTCGAGCGTCCTCTGCCCTCCGGGGCGGGGTCCCTCGGCGGAGCGTGAGCGCAGCGGCCAGGCCCCCTCGTGGTCGAGCAGCCATCGCTTGCGCCAGAGCCCGAGCCCGTAGCCCTGCATCGCCCCGCCGGAGCCGACGACCCGGTGGCACGGGATCGCGAGCGGGATCGGGTTGCGTGCCATCGCGCCGCCGACCGCCCGGGCCGCGCCGGCAAAGCCGGCGTTCCGGGCGAGCTCTCCGTAGGTGACGGTGCGGCCCGCCGGGACCTTGCGCAGCGCCCGCCAGACGGTCTGGTCGAACGTCGAGCCCGACTCCGGGGCGACCTCGAAGTCGAGCGGCACGCGACCGTCACGGAAGTACTGGCGCAGGAGCGCCGGCGGCGAGCCGGCCCGGAACGGCGGCTTGCGTCTCAGGGCCCCCGGCGGTACGCCGCTCTGGGGGGTCCCGGGCTCGAGCAGGTCGATGACCCGCACGACCGGGCCCTCGTAGGCGACCCGGAAGAGCCCGATCGGGCTCGGGATGTCGGAGACCTCGACCTGAGGGGCCATCGCCCGGGGACGGCCGTGCCGGGATATGTCGGTTTCAACCGCCGCCGACGCTCTCCAACCCCGTCGACGTGATGCGGAAGCTTCCGCGGCCGTCGGGGCGGGAGCGGTGCTTGACGAGAACGACCGTGCGGAGGGGCCCGGTGTCGCGGTCGAATCGGAGGATCGTCTTGGCGGCGTGGTTCAGGAACGACCCCCCGAGCGGCTCGAGCTGCCCGTCGCGCACGCTCCTCCAGACCTGGTTGGTGAGCACGACGGCGATCCCCTGGGTCCGCGCGGTCGAGACGAGGTCGGCGACCTGCACGGCGAGCGCCTCGCGGGCGTCGTCCTCGTCCGGGCCGGAGAGCGAAAGCCGGTAGAAGTTGGTCGCCGAGTCGAGGACGATGAGGCCGGTGTCGTGCCGTCCGTCCCGGGCGAGGGCGCACGCCGTCGCCACCGCCCGACCTTGCTCGTCCAGGTCCTTCGGCGCGGAAAGGAGCAGACGCGCGAGGACCCGCTCGAGGTCGTCCGCGGCGCCCGCGCGCAGTCGCTCGAGGCTCACCCCCTCGGTGTCGACGTACAGCACCCAGCGGTCGGAACGGGCGACGCGGGCGGCGAGGTCGAGGCAGAAGATCGTCTTGCCGCTGCCGCCCTCGCCGTAGATCTCCGTGACGCCGTCCGTCTCGAGCCCCCCGCCGAGGAGGCGGTCCACCGAGGCGATGCCGGTCGGGAGCCGGGAGGTCCCCATCGGGGCCCGCAGCACCCTCCGTCCTCTTGAGAGGTTCCGAGGCGACGGTCAGGCGACGGGGTACGTCGCGTTGAGCTCGGGGAGGACGACGTCGACCCCTTCCGAGCGGAACGCCTCCGGGGCCTCGGTGTGGACCGGATAGACCTTGGCGGCCCGTACCCGACGGACGATCGCGTCCAGCTCGGCGCCCGAGGCGTGCCCGCTCGCATGCATCTGGTGGAACCGCAGTCCGAAATGGTCGAGCCAGTTGTGCATCACGCGGTCGTCGACGTCGTCCTCGCTGAACGGTTCGCTCATCGAGTGGACGAACGGGCTCCCCTTCGTCGGGCGGAGGTCGATCATCTCGGGGAAGTGCATCAGGTCGAGCGCGAGCAGGTAGTCGCGCTCACGGGCGCGGACCTCCGCGGCGCTCTGCGCCCCGTCCAGGAGCGGCTCCTCCCATCGGAACAGGCGCCGCTTCTTGCGGGCGTAGACCCCGAGGCCGGCGCTCCTGCCGGGGACCGGCACCTCCCCGTCCGGGAAGTGCGGGGCGACCGACGCGAGAAGGAACGCCGTCCGGGGCGAGACGAGCAGGGTGCGTCCCGCCTCGACCGCCGCGGCGTGCAGCGTCCGGATCCGGTCGACGTCCCGGGGGTACGTGCACGCGAGCGCGACGGTCGCGCAGCCGTCCAGGACCCGGTCGACCGCGGTCCGTACCCCCTCCTCGCTGAAGTTCTTCCGCCGGTCGGCCCCGGCCCGGGTCCCCTCGATGATCAGCATCTCGGGCTCCTCCGCGGCCGCCGCCTCGAAGAACGCGCGGGAGTCGGCGGCCCTCGGGCCGTGCTGGCGGAAGTCGCCCGTGTAGACGATCGTGCCGGCGCTCGTCCGCACGAGGAAGCCGTAGGCGAACGGGACGGAGTGGTCGACGGGGAACGGCACGACCTCGATCCGGCCGACCCGGATCGGGACCCGGTCGGCGAAGACCTTCCAGGGGTGCTCGCCGTACTTCATCGACGGGCTGGAGGTCTGGATCGTCTCGAGGAGCGTTCGCGTCCCCGCGCCGACGTAGACGGGGATCTCCGGGTCGACCAGGTGGAGGTGGCCGGCATGGTCCATGTGGGCGTGGCTGACGAAGATCGCGTGGACCTCGGGGGCGCGGTACGGGACGGAGGAGCCTTGCAGCGCCTCCCGGGAGTACAGTCCCTCGACCCTCGGGAGGAGGTCGAACTCGAGCAGGTCCTCGACCGGGCTCGCGGAGCGGGGTTGGAGGAAGTCGACGTAGTACTCCTCGCGCCGAGGCGAGAACGAGGGCCCGAAGTCGAAGAGGACCCGGTCCGGTCCGTCCTCGACGAGGATCTTGTTCCCGCCGATCTCGCGGACCCCGCCGAGGAACCGTACCGTCGGGCCGGTCACGACGACGCACGCGGGCGCGGAGGCAAAGCGGTTGCCCGGGGGCCGGGACGCGCTCGCCGGAGGGGTTAAGGAGCGAAGGCGGCTGCCCGTTCGAGCCTCCGGGCGCTGGGAGCATGAGGTCGCGCGCAGGCACGTGGGTCGCCGTCGGGATCGTCTTGGCCATGCTGACGCTCACGGTTCCGGCGGCGGCCGCGGTGCCGGCCGTCGCGACGGTCGCCACCGTGCGCCTCCCGGGCCCCTCGCCCGCGGCGCTCGACCGGGGCGCCGTCGAGCCTGCCGCGGTGGGGCAGCCTGCGTTCGGTCCGGTGACCACGATCCCGGTGGGCCCGTTCCCGGATGCGCTCGCCCTCAACGTCTCCGCCGGGACGCTGTACGTCGCCAACGACGACAACAACTCCGTCGCGATCGTCGACGTCAGCACCGACTCGGTCACGGGCTGGATCCCCGGGCTGAGCGATCCCGAGGGTCTCGCGCTGGACCCCACGAGCCAGCTCTTGTTCGTCCCGGACTTCACCCCGTGCTGCCCGACGGCGACGGTCACGGTCGTCAACACGTCGACCGACCTGATCCAGACGACGACGCCGATCGGCGTCGTCAACCCCTCCGCGGCGGTCTACGACCCGCTCTCCGGCCAGGTGTTCGTGAGCGACACCAACGGCGGGGGGGTCACCGTCCTCAGCGGCGCGACCGGCGCGCTCGTCACGACGATCGTGACCGGTGGGGCCGGCAACCCGCTCGGACTTGCGTTCGACCCGGCGAACGGCGACGTCTACGTCGCCACCGACGGCGGCGGGAACGTCACGGTGATCAACGGGAGCTCGGACGCCCGGCTGACGTCGTTCCCGGTGGCGGGGCTCGACCCGACCGACGTCGCCGTCGACGCGGCGAGCGGCCGGCTCTACGTCTCGGACACGACGGGCTGCTTCAACTGCTCCGGGGACGTCTCGGTGCTCAACGCGACCGACGGCAGCGTCCTCGCCACGGTGCCGGTGGGGCTCGACCCACGGGCGATCGTGGTCGATCCGGCGCTCGGCCGTGCCTTCGTGACGACCGGTTCGCCCCTCGCCGGCGGCAACGGTTCCGTAGGGGTCGGCAGCCTCGAGGTCGTGTCGATGGCGAGCGATTCCGTGGTCGGGGCGATCCCGGTCGGGCACAATCCGGACGCCGTGACGCTGGACACCTCCAACGCCGACCTCTACGTCGCCAACGGCGGCTCGAACACCGTCTCGGTGATCCCCGCGAACCTGAGCAGCTACCTCGTCACGGTCAACGAGACCGGCCTGCCGAGCGGGACCCCGTGGTACGTGCAGCTCGCCGACGGCGAGACCTACTACGCCTCCGCGAGCTCGCTCGCCTTCTACGAGACGAACGGCTCGTTCCCGATCACGGCGGCCACCCCGACGCGCGCGTACGTCGCGGAGAACTTCGGACCGCTCGTCGTCAACGGCACGGCGACGACGCTCAACGTGACGTTCCTCCCGAACCCGGACGTCCTGACGTTCGCCGAGCAGGGCCTTCCGCACGGGGAGTACTGGGCGGTGTCGCTGACCGGCAGCATCGCCGGGAAGAACACGACCGTCTCGGGGAACTCCACCTCGTCGACGATCACCTTCCTGCTCACGAACGGGACGTTCAACTTCTCGGTCGAGGGCCCGCTCCGCTTCGCCGTGAGCCCTGCGTCCGGGTCCGTCACGCTCGCGGGGGCTCCCGCGACGGTGAGCGTCACCTTCGGCCGTCAGTACCCGGTAACGTTCGTCGAGGTCGGTCTTCCCTCCGGCACGAACTGGTCGGTGTCGCTCTCCGGGCAGACGAACGCGTCGACGTCCGACCAGGTCGGCTTCTGGGAGGCGAACGGCAGCTACGCCTTCGCCGGGACCAGCACGCTCGCCGCCTACGTGGCGGTCCCGGCGGCGGGGTCGCTCTCGGTCGACGGGCTGGCGGCGAGCGCGACGCTCACGTTCTACGCGATCTCCGCCCCGGTCGCGAACCCCGCCTCGAGCGTCGACGTCGGCCAGGCCCTGACGTTCTCGACGACCGCGCAGGGCGGGCGCGCCCCGCTCACCTACACCTGGGCCGAGTCGTCGTCCGATCTCGGCTGCACGCTTGCGAACGCGACCGAGGTCCGCTGCCTCCCGACCGTGGCCGGCAGCTACACCGTCGCGGTGAACGTCACCGACAACGGGGGCGTCGTCTCCCCGACGGCGACGTCGGCCGCCTACACCGTCTACCCGCTCCCGGCGACCTCGACGCCGGCGCCGGCGCGCCCGGCGACGGACGTCGGCCAGGCCCTGGGGTTCACCGCCACCCTCGAGCAGGCCGGGGCCGGCGGCGACAGCTACGCGTGGAGCGTCGTCCCCGCGACCGGACTCGGATGCGCCGCGTCGACCTCGCTCTCGCTCTCCTGCACCTCGACCGCCGCCGGCAGCTACGTGGTCAGCCTCTCGGTCACCGACGCGAACGGCGGCTCGAGCTCGACGTCGGTCAGCGTCACCGTCTACGCCGACGTGAGCATCTCGTCGTTCGTGGCGTCCCCGTCGAGCCTGCTCCAGGGGAAGGGGACGACGCTCTCGGTCGTCGTGACCGGGGGCCGGCAGCCGCTCCGCTACGCCTACTCGGGGCTGCCCTCGGGCTGCACCACGACCAACGCCTCGACGCTCAGCTGCTCGCCGACCGCGAGCGGGAGCTTCTCGCTCCGGGTGACGGTGACCGACGCGGACGGGGGTACGGCGACGACGACCACGACGCTGACGGTGCACCCGTCGCTCTTCGGCCTACCGCTCGACGACGCCTACGGGCTGATCGCCGGGGTCGTGCTCGCCGTGATCGTCGGCCTCCTGGTCGCGCTCCTCGTGCGGCGCCGGCGGCTCCGGTCGAGCTCCGCGCCCGCGCCGAACGGTCCGACGTCGCCCGGCGGGGGGAACCCCGGCGCGCCGGGCTCCGGGGGCCCTAGCGCGCCTTGAGCACCTTCTTGACGTTCGGGTGCTCCTTCGTGAAGATCTTCCCGCCGCAGTTGTCGCAGCGGACCCCGAAGAGGTTCGCGTCCGAGGGGAGCGCCTCCCCGCACCGGATACAGCGGAACATGGCGGAGCGAAGACCGGGGCCGCGGGCTTAACGGTTTGCGGCCGGCCGGGCCGGGGGCGCCTCGGTGCGGGTGATCGGGGGCGGCGCGCTGAACGTGTAGGCGTTGGAGGCGAAGCGGGTCCGGCAGCGCGAGCACTGGAAGATCCCGCTCGCGACGCGGCGGAGCGTCACGGTCGAGCAGCGCGGGCACGGGAACGAGGAGCGCTTCGCCCGGTCGATCTCGACGACCCGGCGGCGGATCCGGATCCCGTAGCGCGGGCCCATCCAGCCGGTCGGGCCGACCTTCTTCGTCCGCTGGCTCATGCGCCCCTCCCCGTCGCGATCGCGCGGAGGCGCTCGCCGTGGACGAACGCGCGGCGGACGACCGCCTTCACGTCGTCCGGGCTGAACGCCCCGATGAGCCCCTTCTGCATCGCGACGACCCGGCCGGTCTCGTCGGTCGCGACCGTCAGCCGGCCCTGGGCGGCGCGCTCCTCGTCGAACGTCGGGTCGACGACGATCGTCTCGCCGAGGCGGACGAACGTGCACTCGATCGGGACGTGGTGGAC
>JASHSA010000063.1 GCA_030037035.1 Thermoplasmata archaeon | reverse complement strand
CTGTTACGTGCCCGCGGGCCTCGTACCGCGGGGACGGCGGATGGCGACCGAACGCTCGGTACGGATGACCCCGACGCGCGCGCTGCGCGTCCGCGAGGACGGGGACCCGAACGGGCGGCCCGTGTTCACCCTGCACGGGACCCCGGGCTCCCGTCTGCTGTACCCGCCGTTCGTCGCCAACGCTCGGGCGAACGGGGTCCGGCTCATCGCCTATGACCGCGCCGGCTACGGAGGCTCGACCCCCGCACCGGGACGGAGCGTCGGCGACGCGGCCGACGAGGTGCGCGCGGTCGCCGAGGCGCTCCGGCTCGACCGCTTCGCGGTCTACGGCTTCTCCGGCGGCGGCGCGCCGGCGCTCGCGTGCGCCGCCCGCCTGCCTGACCGCGTCGTCGCCGCCTCGGTGATCGCGGGCGCCGCCCCCTACCCGAGCGACGGGCTCGACTGGGAGGCCGGCACCGGCGCCGCCAACGCCGAGGATTTCCGCCTGATGAGGACCGACCGTCCCGCGTGGGAGGAGAAGGGCCGACGCGAGCGCCTCGAGATCCTCGGCTGGGACGCCGAGCAGCTCCGCCGCGGCCTCGCGAGCCTCTGCTCGGGCGTCGACCGCGAGGCGCTCACCGACGACGTCGTGGCGTTCCTCTTGGAGCAGGCGGCCGAGGGGCTCCGCCCAGGGGTCGACGGGATGCGCGACGACAACCTCTCGGCGGCCCTGCCGTGGGGGTTCGCCCCGGAATCGGTCCGGCTCCCGGTCCAGGTCTGGCACGGCAGGGAGGACCTCTTCGTGCCGTTCGCGCACGGTCGCTGGGTCGCCGAGCACGTTCCCGGCGCCGAACCCCACCTGCTCCCCGACGAAGGTCACCTCTCGACCTGGCTGCGAAGCGTCCCCGAGGTCCACCGATGGCTGGCCGCACGGTTCTAGACCGCCTCTCGCCGGGGCCGCGACGGGCGCGCGGGGGGCCCCGGACATGACGAACCCGACGCTCGCCGAGACGCTCGTCCGCGTCTGGCGTCAGGTCCTCGAGGACGACGCCGGCGAGGTCGACCTGGACGGCCGCCGCTTCACGGTCGGGCGCACGCGGAACCTCGGACTGCGCACGGTCGCGTTCACGTTCGCCGGGAGCCCGGTCGAGGGGATCGAGCAGAACCCGCAGACGCGCTCCCGCTGGGCGCAGCTCGCCCAGGAGGGGAAGCGGATCATGCAGTTCTCCTCGCGAGGTCGGTACTTCGCGAACGTCTGCGAGGGGGCGCTGACGCGCTACCCGGCGTGGACGTCGCTCGGCCTACCGGCGTAGGCGCCGCGCGGGCGACGGACTACGCGCCGCGGCCGTAGGGGCGGGAAGGGGCGCCCGTCGGGGAACCCGGATAGACCCCCGCGATCAGCCGCTCGCGCGTGCGGTAGTAGGCCACAAGGAACATCAGGTCCGGCACGACGTTGACCGATCCGACGAGCGCCGCCCGTCCCTCGAGGGCGGTGACCGGGCCGGTCTGCAGCGTCGAGCTGGAGGTGGCGGCGACGATCGCCGAGGCGATCTGGGGCCAGAAGTAGAGGTAGGAGAACGTCGCGATCGCGATCGTGCCGACCATGCCGCCCCAGAGGAGGAGACGGCTCGTGCCGTCGGCGAGAGCGTACGGCAGGAACAGATAGCCGCAGGCGGTCATCGCTCCGGAGACGAGGGCGAGAAGGAAGTACGCCTCCAGGTCCGCCGTCAGCACGCCGCCTTCGCCCGGAAGGGTGGAGACCGCCGCGGCCGTGGCGACCCCGTAGACGAGCGAGATCGACCCGACGAGGACGATGAGGAACGCGAGGACGATCAGCACCCCGCCCGCGGTCACGCTGTTGTCGTGCGGCCGCCCGAACGCCCTGCGTCCGAGCCAGAGCATGACCAGCCCCACGAACTCGAGGATCGCGCCGACCGCGCTGACGTAGGGGATCCAGAGCAGGGCGAACCCGATGACCGCGACCAGGAGCCCGGTCTCCGTCCGCTCGAGGTCTCGGGGGTGCGGGCTGGACGACGTCCCGAGGTACCCCGCCGTCGCCCAGTTGAGCGGAGGCGGACCGCTCGGCAGGCCCGAGGTGCCAGGGGACCCGACCTCCGTTCCGCACCGGCTGCAGAACCGCGCGCCGCCGGACAGCGGGCTGCCGCAGACGGTGCAGTACGCCGAAGATCCGCTCACGGTAGGCCCATCGGGACCGGCAGCGTCACCGGGGCAAGAGTCCTTCGCCGAGCGCGACCGTCGGAGCTGCCGCTGACCGTCGTGACCGAGATCGTCGAGCTCGTGCTCGTGTAGGTCGCGGCGACGACCAAGCACGGCCCGAACGGCTCCGGACGCGTGACGTTCAGAGCGGCGTCGGGACGCAAGGGGTTGGAGGACCGGAACGTTGTTGCGGTCGAAGAGAGTCGCGAAGGTGTCGGTCGGAGACCTGGACGCCTACGACCGGGCGCATCCAAGCAGTCAGAACAGGGGGCGCTGCGCGAAGGTGGACGGCGAGCCTGCAGAGCGAGAGCCCCTCGCCTCGCCCGACCGACCGCGGAGACCGTAGCGAAGCTCCCGTCGCCTCGGACGACCCCTAGAGGTGCCGTCGGGCCCGACTCCCCGGAGCGGGGGCCGCCGTGCAGGCCGCACGCCCTCTCCTCGGGCGAAGAGGTCCCTCGGAACACCTCTAACGCCGGCTGATCGCCGGGGCCCCACGACCGCGCGGTCCGAGCGCGCCCGCGGCCACGTCGAGCCGCCCGACGATCGTCCGGCCGTCTACGGCAGGGGTACGGCACCGGGACCCGGGCTCGGACGCCGGTGCGGGGGCTTGCTCGTTCTACGGCGCGTACTTGATCGCGATCGGGTTCGCCGGGGGGACCTTCTTGATCGTGTTCCCCGTGACGGTGATCGTGAACGTTCCCGAGGCCGGGTGGGGGAAGTAGCTGGTGGGGCCCACGACCGCGCTGGACGCGTTCCAAGTGTAGCTGCCGCAGACGGTCCTGACCGCGATCGTCGAGCTCGTGCTCGTGTACGTCGTGGTGACGACCGTGAACGGCGCGAACGGCTCCGGCCCCGTGACGTTCACGGACCAGCTGGTCCCGTGGGGAAGCCCGGTCTCCTTGAACTTCACGACCTTCGTCAGGAGCGTGAAGACGACGTGCACGACCACGACGGCGTTGCGCACCGTGACGGAGCCGCTCAGCGGCGCCGCCTTGTACTCGCACGGCTTGGAGACGTTGTACCTGTACGTCCCCTTCGGAACGCTGAGGCTGATCAGGGTCCCGTTCGTGATGTTCGTCTCCTTGACGCCGCGGCCCGAGATCGTCACGTCCCAGGGAATGCCGGCGGGGAGCCCGCTCTCGGTGAACTCCAGGTTCTGGAAGGCGATCGCCTGGTAGACCTCGGTTCCCGACGGCGACCCGGCGGGGATCACAACCGTGCCGGACGACGGGTTCGCGGTGTACCCTTTCGGGGCGGTGACCTGGAAGGCGTAGCTCCCGGCGCACAGGCCGGAGAACGTGATCGAGTGTCCGCCGGTGGTCGAGACCGTGGCCGGCAGGGTCACCCCGTTCAGCGTCACGCTCCAGATCGTCCCGGTCGGTAGGCCGGTCTCGTTCAACGTGACCGTGTAGGTGCACGTCTGCGTGAACGGCACACTGACGCTGAGCTCCGTGCCCGGCGCCGACCCCGCCGGGATCGAGACGGTTCCGCCGGGGTTCGTGGTCCCATAGCCGGGCGGGACGCTGACGACATACGTGTAGTTCCCAACGCACAGATCAGCGAAGTTGATCGTCATCCCCTGCCCGGTCGTGGTGACGGTGGCGCTCGCCGGCATCCCATTCAGGTCGACGTCCCAGGTCGTTCCGGCGGGAAGTCCGCTCTCGGTGAAGTTGATCGAGTAGCTGCAGGGGGTGGCGTTGCACGCCGAGCAGAGGATGACGGAGACGTTCTGCGAACCGTAGTTCGAGGTGATGACCTCCCCGTCGTAGATCGCGGCCAACGGCGCGACCCCCACGTCCACCGTGGCGCGTAGCGCCGGAGTGCTGACCTCGTCGTGGTAGACCAGGACGTCGTCTGCGGTGCTGCCGGTGATGAAGAGCTCGTCGCACGGCGGGAAGAACGCCACCCCGCTAGGCGAGGTCCCCGCGGGCACCGTGAACGAGAAGTCGTACCCGATCCCGGGGGGGTAGAACGTCAGGTTCGAACAACTCGACCCGGTGACGAACTGACTGGTCGCCGTGCAGATCACGCTCACCTCGTCGTTCGAGCCGTCACCGACCCAGAACGTGCCGGTCCCGCCCGAAAGCGCATCGTACGTGCCGGTCCCGGCGTAGGCGATGCCCGAGGGCACCGAGCCCGCCGGAAGGGAAACGTCGCCGTAGTAGCCCCAGTTGGATGTCGTCAAGCAGCCGATGCCGGCCGTGCACGCGAAGAGGGCGACCACCGGGCCACTCGGACCGGTGGGGTCGGTCGCGACGAAGTAGTCGTCCACCGGGTCCCAGGCGACGTACCTCGGGCCGGTGGTCGTTAACGGGTAGCCCGGGAGCGCGACGTCGGTCATGGGCGGAGTGCTGCTCTCGCACGTGACCGTAGCCTGGGCGCAGATCACCGTCACCTCTTGGGGCTGGCCGGTAGTTCCGTACCCCTGGTCGGTGACGAGCATGACCTCGTCGTCCGGATCGTAGGCGATTCCGTACGGGCCCGTCGCGGGGGACGGCAGGCTGATGCTGGCCACGATCGTGCCGGCAGCGGGCGCGGGCCCCGGACAGTACGGAGCGGTGTCCCCATCGCTGATCTCGGTGACGTGGTCGTTACCCCACAGGGCCACCCAGACGGTGCACGTGAGCGGGTCGTACGCTTCCCCGTTCGGGTAGGCGCCTGCCCCAACGTTCACCGGCGACCAGCCGACCTGCGCGTACGGATAGGTACCCGAGAGAACCGTGACCTCCCCGGCGCTCCAGTCCGAGATGAAAACCAGGTTGGCTGCGGTGTCGATGGCCATGCCGGCCGGCTTGTCCCCGGTCGCGGGATTCGCGATAACCTGGCAACAAAGCGGGTTGCCACCGGAGCTCGCCGACGGCGAGGCCGTCTCTGCGGCGGCGAGCAGGGCCGACAGCGTGGTCGCCGAAGGCTCCAGCGCCGCGGACGCCGGGGTCGCTTCGTGCGGGGTCAGGGTCAGCGCTGATCCGGCGGGGCTCGCCGACGCCCCCGCCGAGGCGGGCGCGGCGGTCCCCAGCGCGGGCACGGCCGCCGCCATCAGGCATGCGGCAAGGACGGTGAGGCCGGCCGTCGGCCACGTCGGAG
>JASHSA010000062.1 GCA_030037035.1 Thermoplasmata archaeon | reverse complement strand
GAGCGGCTCCCCGCGGAGCGCCAGGCGGTCACCCACCACTTCGAGGTCGGGGGCCACGACGGCTACGTCACGGTCGGCCTCTACCCGGACGGCCGCGTCGGCGAGATCTTCTTCCGGGTCACGAAGGAAGGCTCGACCGTCAACGGACTGATGGACTCGCTCGGCCTGTCGATGTCGATGGCGCTCCAGCACGGAGTGCCGCTCAAGGACCTCGTCCGCAAGCTCGCCCACCTCCGCTTCGAGCCGGCCGGGATGACGAACAACCCGAAGATCCGCTTCGCCCGCTCGATCCCGGACTACGTCGCCCGCTGGCTCGCGATCGAGTTCCTCTCCGAGGACGACCGGCGCGCGATCGGCCTCGAGGGGCCGGCCGAGGGGAACGGCAACGGCCACGGGGGCTCGCCGCCGCCCCCGCCGTCGACGGTGCGCACCGTACGCTTCGAGACGCGGCCGCTGGACGCGTTCTCCCCCGAGGGGGCGCCGGCCGGGGCGACCAGCGAGGACGCGCCGTCGTGCGCCGTCTGCGGCGGGATCATGGTGCGGTCCGGGACGTGCTACGCGTGCACGGTCTGCGGCTCGACGAGCGGCTGCTCGTAGGGGCGTAGGGCCGCTACCCCGGCGCCCCTACGGGAGCGCGTAGCGGGCGAGGGCGACCAGGTCCTCGAGGCGCGGCCGGGAGTCGGCCGGTACCTCCGGCCCGCCCCACGCGGCGACGATCGACCCGTCCGGGAACCCGGTCCGGGCTCCCGCGTTGCGGGCGCCGAGCGAGGTCGGCGCCCCGCGACGGTCCGCCTCGAGCAGGAGGACGACCGCGCCGACCGGCCCGCTCGTCACCTCGACCGTCACCGTGCCGGCGCGCTCGACGACCTCGACCCGGGCGCTCTCCTCGCGCAGCGACGCGCGCCGCGCCGCGGGCGCGTCGCGGCGCCGCCGGCGCTCCTCCGTCCAGGCCATCGCCGTCCCGGCGTCGCGCAGGCGGCGCGCGAGCCCGGGGTCGAGCCCGAGGGCGCTCACGCCGCCGTCCCCTTCCCCCGCCAGAGCAGGCAGTCCGGCCGCACCGAGCAGGGACCGCAGACCGCGAGGTCGCGCTCCTTCGGGCAGTCCCCCGAGATCCCCGTATGGCAGAGGACAAAGTCGTAGCGGACCGGGTCGATCGGGTCGATGCGCCGGAGCGCCTCGCTGACCTCCTCGACGGCCCCCCAGGAGCGACTGCGCCGGGCCGTCAGTCCGAGATGGTAGGCGATCCAGTGCACGTGCTGGTCGAGCGGGACGCGGAGCTCGCCGGTCGGCACCCGGCGCCAGCGGCCGAGGTCCGGGTAGCCGGAGCGGACCATCCAGCGGACGAACAGCGTCAGGCGCTTCGCCGGCGAGCGACCGGGGTCGAGCGGGCTCGGGAACAGCGCGACGTAGCCGCGGGGGGGCCGTCGCGCCCGGCCCCCGGCCCCGTCGTCGCCCCGCAGGACCCGCGCGAGGGCGTCGAGGCCCGACGCGAAGCCTCCGGCATCGAGCCCCCCGAGGAACGCCGTCTCGAGGGAGGGATGGCGCGCGTAGTACTCGCCGAGCACCGAGCCGAGACGGTCGAGCTGATCGCCGCGGATCCACCGGTGTCGGAACCCCCGGAGCCGCCGTGCCCGCTCTCCTGCCCAGTCCGGGTCGACGAGCTTCGCCACGTCGCCGTCGGCGAGCCGGGCGAGGCGGCCGATCGCCCCCCGGATCGCGGTCGTGTTGCCGATGGCCAAGGTCGACGCGAAGACCCCGGCGACCTCGGCGTGCCGCAGGTCGACGGCGAGCGGACGGACCTCGGAGATCGGGTCGTCCGCGTACGACCGCTGGAACGGGAAGCCGGCGTAGAGACGATCGAGGTGGCGGGGGAGCTCGCGGCTCGGACGGTGCGCCCGCACGCCCCTCTCGAGCGGACGGGCGGCTTTACCGTTGCCCGACCGCGGCCCCGTGCTTTCTACCCGAGGGCGTTGCCGGGGGCGTGCCCGCCGACCTCGCCCTCGAGCTCCGGCCGACGATCGACCGGCGCTGGCTGGAGCGCGCGGCGGAGCGCGAGCCGCTCGCGCATGCCTACACGCTCTGGGACCTCGACCGGGCTCCGTCGGCGGTCCGCGTCGTCTCGGCGGTCCGCGGCGCGACGACGCTCGGCTACCTGCTGATCTGGCTCGGGCGGCGCGACCGGCCGATCGTCCACTGGTACGGGCCGGTCGCCGAGACGCCGGGGCTCGTCGAGGGCTTTCCCGTCCCGCCGTTCGTCGCGGTCGTGCCGGAGGGGGCGGCGCCCCTGGTCCTGCGGGCGTTCCCGACGGGGCAGCACGAGGGGCTGACGATGATGCTCCGCGACCGGGGGGCACCGGTCCGTCCCTCCGGGGCGGCCCGGCCGCTGACGCGGGAGGACCGCCCCGCGCTCGAGGAGCTCGCCCGTCGCGAGAGCGCCCCGGAGCTCGCCGGCTACGCCGGGATCGACCCCGGCGCCGAGCCGCTCTGGGGGACGTTCGAGGGAGGCCGGCTCGCCGGGGTCGCCCGAGCCGGGGTGCGGCTCCCCTCGATCTGGGTCGTCAACGGGGTCTTCGTCTCCCCGGAGCGGCGGGGCCGCGGGTACGGCGCGGCGGTCGTCTCGGCGGTCGTCGCCGAGGCGGCGCGCCACGGCGCCCCCTGCGGGCTCTACGTCCGGGACGCCGCGGCCGCGGCGCGCCGGCTGTACTCGCGGCTCGGCTTCCGCGAGGTCGGCCGTCGGGCCTGGATCGACGTCGGCGCGACCGGCGCGGCGTAGGGGACGGGCGGGGTTCGAGGCGACGATGGTCGAGAACGCCGAGGTCGCCGGGCGCCTCTCGGAGATCGCCGACCTGCTCGACCTCCTCGGGGAGCGGTTCAAGCCGGACGCCTACCGGCGCGCCGCGCGGTCGCTCGAGACGCTCCCGGAAGGGGTCGAGGCGATCGCGGCGCGCGGCGAGCTGAGGTCGATCCCCGGGGTCGGCGAGGCGATCGCCGGCAAGGTCGACGAGCTGCTGCGGACCGGCACGATCGCCTATCTCGACCGGCTCCGCGCCGAGGTCCCGGCGGGCGTCCTCGAGCTGATGCGCCTACCGGGGGTCGGGCCGAAGACCGCGAGGAGGTTCTGGGTCGAGCTCGGCGTCCAGGGACCGGCGGCGCTCGCCGGCGCGATCGCCGCGGGCCGGCTCGAGGGCGTCAAGGGGTTCGCGGAGCGCAAGATCGCCCAGCTCCGCGAGGCGCTCGACGCCGCCGCGACGGCGCCGTCCGCGGTGCGCCAGCCGATCGAGACGGTCTGGCCGGTCGCCGAGGCGCTCGTCGCGGCGCTGCGGCGCCACCCCGGGGTCCGCGAGGTCGCCGTCGCCGGCAGCTTCCGCCGGGCCCGCGAGACGGTCGGGGACCTGGACGTCCTCGTCACCTCGGAGGCGCCGGAGGGGGTGTTCGACGCGTTCTCCCGCCTTCCCGAGGTCCGCGAGGTCCGCCTGCGGGGACCGACGAAGGAGACGGTGGTGCTCCGGGGCGGGCTGCAGGTCGACCTGAGGGTCGTCGAGCCGGCGGCGTTCGGCGCCGCGCTCCAGTACTTCACCGGCTCGAAGGACCACAACGTCCGCCTCCGCTCGCGCGCCCGCGACCAGGGCATGAAGGTCAACGAGTACGGCGTCTACCGGGGCGACGCGCGCGTCGCCGGACGGAGCGAGGAGGAGGTCTACGGGGCGCTCGGGCTCGCCTACATCCCGCCCGAGATCCGCGAGGACCGGGGGGAGATCGACCTCGCCGCGGCCGGCCGCCTGCCGACGCTCGTCGACGCCCGGGACCTCGTCTCCGACCTCCATCTCCACCTTCCGCCGTTCTCCGGAGCGGAGGAGCTGGAGCGGCTGGCCGCGGCCGCGAGGGCGCGGTCGCTCGAGCGCGTGGGGGTCGTCGTCGCGACGCTCGAGGGCGGAGCGCTCCGACCGGTCCTCTCCGAGCCGGCCTCCGACCGGCTCCGGAGCCTGGGCCCGGCGCTCGCCCCGGTGCTGGAGGTCGTCGGCGACCTCGACGCGGTCGGGACGGAGGAGGTGCGCCGGACCGGGGCGGCGTACCTCGTCCTCGTCCCGCGAGACGCCGGCCTGCCGGGAGTTCGTCCGCTCCCGGCTCCGGTGAGGCTGATCGCCCACGTCGGGGGCTCGGCGGAGGCGTCCGGCCCGCGGCTCGAGCTCGCCCGGGCGCTCGGCGCCGCGGTCGAGGTCGGGCCGGGCCCCGAGCGTTTCGACTCGACGGTCGCCCGGGTCGCCGTCGCGGGGGGCGTTCCCCTCGGCCTCCCGACGGGGGTGGGGGCGCCGGCCGACGACCCGACGGCGCCGGTCGCCCTCGCCTTCGCACGGCGCGCCGGCGCCCGCAAGGAGGACGTCCTGAACGCCCGCCGCCACGGGGGCGCGGGGGCTCCCGCGGCGCG
>JASHSA010000061.1 GCA_030037035.1 Thermoplasmata archaeon | reverse complement strand
AGCTCCGCCTCTTCGAGCAGGAGCTCGCGGGCATGAAGGCGGAGACCGCGGAGGTCACCGACGCGCGGCAGCTGTACGTCCAGGCGCACGCCGCGTTCTCCCGCGGCGACTACGCCGAGGCGTTCCGGCTCTCCCTGCGCGGGCGTCGGCGCGTCGGCGGCCACGTCGAGTCGCTCGCCGCGCCGGGGACGGCCACGTCCGGCGTCGCCGGCGTCCGAGCGGTCGCCGACCCGGCGCAACTCGCCGAGCAGGTCGCCGCCGCGAACCGCTGCCCCAGCTGCGGTCACCCGACGGTCGCCGGGGACGCCTTCTGCCGGGGGTGCGGCGCGGCGTTCGGGAGCTCGAGCTGCCCTTCGTGCGGCGCGCCGCGGCTCGGCACCGACACGTTCTGCGGCAAGTGCGGCCAGCGCTACGGCTAAGGCGACGCTACGCCGCCGGCGCGAGCCAGTCCTCGAGGCGCCGCTGGGTGCGGGCGTCGTGGAGGAGCGCGCTCGCGCGCAGCCACCGGTCGAGGGGGATGGCGAACCCCTGACGGATCCTCTCGGAGAGCTCCTCGAGGCTGGCGAGACGCTCGGGAGGCCTCCGCATCGCCTCCCGGACGTGCTCGCGGACGTTCCAGACCCCCAGCGGCAGGATCTCTCCCGGGTGGACCTCCCGAAGCACGACGACCCCTCCCTGGCGGCCGAGGCGGAGGAGGCCTTCGGCGGTCGCGAGGCGGGCCGCGTAGTAGCAGCCCCCGATCGAGGCGTACGTCGTGCGGCCCTGGAACCCTTCGTGGTCGCCCATGACGACGATGCGGTCCGGGGAGGGGTTCCAGATCGTGTTCGGGTACCAGGCCTCGATCGACTCGTAGCGGTAGGTGCCGGGAAGGAGCACGATCCGCCAGCGGTTGTCGAGCGCGGTGAACGAGTAGAGCAGGATCTCGGAGAGCTCGGGGAGGTCGCGGACCGCCCCGAGGAGACGCTTCGAGACGAGGTCGTCGACGGCGGTGATGCTCCATCGCGTCGGCACGAGGCGCCGCCGTCCCTGGCGCCCCAGGGTCCCGACGCTGAACGCCCGCTGGATGCGGCTGACGCGGACCCCCCGCTCGTAGAGCTCCTCGACAGCGGTCCGCGCGTTCGCATGGATGTCCGAGCTGAGCCGGTCGAGCTGCGGGTCGAGTCGGCGAACGTCGAGGCGGACGCGTTCGAGCGGCGCCGACGGTCCGAACGGCGGGGCCGAATCCGAGAGCGCGAGATGACCTCTCGGCGGCCGGCGGAACTCCGCCTCGCTCTCCACCGACTCGGTCGCCAGTCCGAGCAGTTGCAGTCGCTCGAGGAGACCCTCCGGGCGGTCGGCGTCGGTGACCCGGTATCTCACCGTGCCGCGGACGAGGCCGGTGCGGAAGCCGACGACCTCGTCCACCGAGCGGCCGACCCACTCTTCGGGGGTGTCCATCAGCTCCGTCGAGCCGTGGATCGGCGAGAGCAGGGGGCCGAGGGAGACCTTCGGGTAGCCGTACCTCCCGACGAACACCCCGGGCGGGGAGCTGCCGTCCAGCGTCGTCCCCTGGACCATCGGCAGCGTTCGCTGGAAGGCGTGGTACTTCACGAGGATCGGGCAGACCGGCTTGCCGCAGAGGAGCTGCGCGGACCGGCACCGCAGGCAGAGCGTGGGGTCCTCGCGGAGGCCGGGGATCGTCCAGGTGAGCGACGGGACCGGCGCGATTCCCGGGATCGGGACGGCGAACGACGGTTCGCTCATCGGGAGGAGGAGGTCCCGAAGCTATCTAACGCTCCGAGGAGAGGTCGCGAAACGCCTCGGACGTCCGCCCTGAGGGCAGGGTCAAATAGCGTGCGCCGGTGGCGGCCCGCGCTGGGACTGTGGGGTAGCTTGGTCCATCCTTCGGGGTTCGGGACTCCGAGACGCCAGTTCAAATCTGGCCAGTCCCACTCGCCCGACCCGCGGACGCGGTGCGGGCGGTGCGATCCGCTAGCGGAGCTTGTCGAGCAGCGCCCTCAACGCGGGGCCCCCTTTGTGCAGCACCGGGCCGCCGTGGTACGTCAGGAGCGAGTCGACCGCGAGCTGGCCCATCCGCCGCGCGGAGATCTTCGCCGTGGGGGTATGGTGCGTGAAGTCCGGGACGGTGAGGATCACCTCGTCTCCCGGCTGGCCGATCAGGAGGTCGCCGGTGAACAGCAGCTTGTGCTCCGGCTGGTAGTAGGAGACGTGGCCGGGCGTGTGGCCCGGCGTGTGGTAGGCGACGAGACCCCCGGCGGCGTCGACGCTGTCGCCGTCCTTGAGCGTCTCGTCGACCCGGAACGGCTCGGTCGGAAGGCTCCCCGGCCCGTCGTACTTCGGGTCCATCGCGAGGTACGCCGCCTCGATCCAGTGGGCGAACGTCCGAGCCCGGGTCCTCTCGGCGATCACCTGGAGCCCGCCGGTGTGATCGCGGTGAAGGTGGGTCAGCAGGATCTTCTTCACGGCGGTCGGTTCGACCTTGAGCTTGGCAAGGTAGGCGAGGATCGCCGCATGGCTGCCGGGGAGCCCGGTGTCGACCAGGGTCCACGTCGGGCCCTTGTCCTTCAGCAGGTAGACGTGGGTGCTGAACTCCGGCGACGGGTCGACGCCCTCGACCTGGTGCACTCCGGGAAGAATCTCGGCCATGAGCTCGCTCGCGGGGCTCGAGGCGGGCGCCGTTAAAGGGCGTTCGGCCGCGCCGGCCGGGATGCGCCCGGAGCCGTCTCCGTCGCGCCCTCGCGCGCGGCAGCGCTCCGATGGTCCCACGCCGCTCCGAGCGCCCGGACCGACCGGGCGACGACCGCGGGGGCGAGACCGCCAAAGTCGACGATCCCGAGCAGCTCGTCGACCCCGAGCCGCTCGAAGCGCTCGAGCCCCCGGAGCACGTGCCCGGCGCTCCCGAACAGCGCGAGGCCGTTCGCCTCGATCGCCTCGGGGCTGGCGTGCTCGGGTTGCGAGGCGGTCTTCGCGCGCAGGAACGTCGAGCCGGAGCGCAGCCGGCTCTCGACGTAGCGGCGGAACGCCTCGCGCGCCGGCCCGGGGTCGTCGCCGACGTAGGCGTGGACCGCCACCGCGACCTCTCCGGACGCGCCCGCCGGCAGCGCTCGCCGGTACTCGCGGATCTCGTCGGCGAGCTCGTCGAGCCCGCCGACGGTCGCGTAGGGGATGAGCGCGATCGACGCCCCTCGCGCGGCGACGTGCGGGATCGCCTCGCGACGCTGGACCGCGATCCAGAGCGGGGGATGCGGCCGCTGCACGGGGCGGACGTTGATCCGTACGGGCTCGGCGCGATCGCCGCCTGCCCGGACCGGCCGGCCGGCGAACGCCTCGAGGATCGTCGCGAGCGCGTCGTCGAAACGGGAGCGCTTGTCGGCCGGGTCGATCCCGTACCCCGCGAACTCGGAGGCGAGGTAGCCGCTGCCGACCCCGAAGTTCAGCCGGCCGCCGGTGAGGCGGTCGACCAGGGCGTACTCCTCGGCGACGTCGACGGCCCGATGGAACGGCAATACGCTGACGAGCGAGCCGAGCCGTATCCTTCGGGTGACCATCCCGCAGGCCGCGAGGAGCACGGCCGGAGAAGGGCAGACCCCGTCGTCATGGAAGTGGTGCTCCGCGACCCACAGCGAGTCGAGGCCGGCCGCTTCGACGTCCTGGGCGAGACGCAGGACGTCGGTGACGCGAGCGTCAGGACCTCCGTCGCGCTCCGGGTAGGCGTCGACGACCGAGAACGCCCCGAGCTTCACCTCCGCATCGACCTCGGCGAGGTTGAAGGCGTTTCCGAGGGCGACGTCGCGCCCCCGCTCACGCCGCCGTGGGCGGGTGACGAGGCGGCCGCGGGAGGGGCTCCGCCGAAAAGGCTAACCCGGGGCACGGAGAATGGTCGTCCGGTGGGCTGGTAGATCAGCACGGAAGATCGCCGGTTTTGCAAACCGGAGGCCTCGGGTTCAAATCCCGACCAGTCCACTCCTGAACGTTTTAGAAAGGTACGTGGCCGGGGTCCAACGCCGGCCCCGAACGTCGCAGAGGCACTGTTCGCGGATCCTGACGTCCGTCGCGGGACGATCGTCGGCGCATAGGTGACCGAAGAGCACCGCTCCAAAGCGAGATACTTCCCGAAGTACACCTCTGCCGGGCAGCGATCGCTCTGCGGGTCGGACTCCCCGGGGAACGTGTCGCCGGGGTCTCTGCGAGCGCGGATCGCGGCGGGGACCTTGGGGGACCCTCAGGGTGAGGATCCGTCCCTCCAGCCCCGACCCGCCGCAGCCGCGCGGAGGTATCGGGGAGTCCTCGG
>JASHSA010000060.1 GCA_030037035.1 Thermoplasmata archaeon | reverse complement strand
TCGGCTCGACGTACGGGGCGAGGCCCAGCGTCAGGATGTGGACGATCTCGGCGCCGAAGACCTGCTCGGCCCGCTTCACGAGCGCCTCGACGAGCCGCTGCGGCTCGGCGGCCCCGGAGCCGATGAAGATGTGGTTCCCGCTCTCGATCGCGGTCACCGCCGCGTCGGCGTCGCGAACCTTGTCCGGGTAGCGTCGGGCCCACTCGGGAGACTCCGGCAGGCGGGCCGTCCGCGCCGCTAGGCCTTCGACGCTCATGGGGGACCTGCCTCGTCTCCGCGCTCGGCCGCCTTACGCTCCTTCCTTACGCCCGGGGCCCGGCAGGAGGGGGAACGACCGCGCACAGGTTCGTTTCACCGGGCCGAGGCCTTATGCGTGTTTCGTCAGCCAGAATGCTGCTCGGAACCCCTGCTGCTCGGGACGGCCGGAGGGCGCGGCGGGCCGGGGCCGCAACCCAACGAGCCGGTCGGCCTTCGCAACCCCGCCTCCCGCGGGAAGCGGCGGTTCTCAGCGGTCGGGCCGGGGGCCCGCCTACATTTCCCGGACGAGCTCGAGACCGTCCCAGAGCAGCGCGCCGCTCCCGAGGCCTACCGCGCGCTGGGCCTTGCGCATCGTCCGCCAGAGGTGCTCCTTGCGTCCCTCGCCCGGGTCCATCAGCTCGTGGAACAGCTCGGTCGCAAAGCGCGGGTAGTAGGAGTAGATCCGTGCGTTCCATTTGACGCGGTCGAGACCCTCGAAGTCCCGGAAATCCGCCAGGACGCCGGCCGCCTCGAGACGGCGGTCGTAGTCGGCGAGGCGCGCGGCGGAGGCGTCGCGCGCCGCGTGCGCGGCAAGGCTCGTTTCGGCGGCCTCAAGCCCCGTGCGGATGGCGTAGTTCATCCCTTGGATGACGATCCCGTTGGAGAAGACGAAGCCGGCGGCGTCCCCGGCGACGAGCCAGCCGTCGCCGTGGAAGGCGGCAGGGCGGCTCGCCCAGCCGGAGCTGATCAGCTTCGCCCCGTACTCGACGAGCTCGCCTCCTTCGATCGCGCGACGGATCGTCGGCTGCTGCTTGAACGTCTCGACCAGGTCGTGGGCGTAGGCCTTGCCCCCGTAGAGGGAGGCGACGCTCACGACCACGCCCAGCGAGATCGTGTCCCGGTTGGTGTAGAGGAACCCTCCGGCCATCACGCCGGGCGGATAGATGCCGAGGACCCACTCCTCCGCGTGGGCCTCCCCGGGGCCGAGCTGGAACCGCTCCTCGAGACGCGCCGGGTCGAGGCGGTAGACCTCCTTGATCCCGAGCTCGGTCGCGTCGTCCTCGAGCCGCGCCTTCGGTCGTATCGGGGTACCGAGCGTGAGACGGGAGTTGGTCCCGTCGGCGACGATCGTCACCGGGGCCCGCGTCGTCTCACCGCCCTGAACGACACCCACGACCGTTCTCCCCTCCCAAGCGAGCCGCTCGACCGGCACGCCGGAGACGACGGTCGCCCCGGCCTCCTCCGCCTTCTGCGCCAGCCAGCGGTCGGTCCGCGCGCGCAGGACCGTGTGGGCCACGTACGGGGCCTTTCTCCATGCGGAGTCGTCAAAATCGAACGATAGCGCGCGGTCCGGGGTGAGGAAGCCGAACCGCTTCCGGACCAGATGCCGTTCGACCGGCATCGCTTCCTGCCAGTTGGGGAGCACGCGCGCGAGGTCGTTCCCCCACAGGATCCCCCCGGAGAGGTTCTTCGAGCCAGCCTCGGCACCGCGCTCGAGGAGGAGGACGCTTGCACCCCCCTGGGCGAGGCGGATCGCCGCGGCGCTCCCCGCCATGCCGGCGCCGACGACGATGACGTCGAAGTCGTCGACCATCGCCGGGCGCGCGAATGGGTCGCGGGCGATTTAACGGTGCGCGGCCCGGGCGGGGCGAGACCGGGGAGCCGAGGCCCGCGCGGGCCTCGGGACGGCCGAGCCGGCGCTGCCGAAGCGGAGCGTCGGGTCGGCGAGTATACGCCGCCGGGGCGTTCCCCGCGGCGACGGCGGGGCAGGCCGTCCCGGTCGCCGGCGTTCCGTCGTGGGTGCCGAGCCGGGCGGAGCTGCGCCCGCTTCGGTCCGACGGCCTCTCGCCCATGGGACCGCGGGCGAGGGTCCCGGTCGAATGCGAGACGCTCTAGCCGACCCGGGGGGCCTCTCGCGGGGGAGCGAGAGAGGGCTCCGGGCTCGTCGCCGCGAGCACGGGCCGCCCCAGCCTCTCCTCTCCGTGGGACCTGCCGACGTGGCTCCCCGTGAAGGGGAAGACGATCTTTCCGCCGTGGTGGGCCGCGGTCAAGGCGCCGGTGGCGGCATACCACGCCCCGGCTCCGCTCAGGAACGTCACGATCCCCGTGGCCTCCCACAACCCCGAGGCCGGCGACCTGCCCGCACCGACGAGCCCAAAGTCGACCGCGAGCAGGACGAACGCGACGACCAGGGACCAGAAGACGAACAGGATGGCGGTCCCGTGATAGTGGGCGTTGATCGCGAACGAGAACGCGAACATCCCCCAGACGATCATGAACCACATGAGGTCGTACGGTCCGGTCGGCCCCAGCGACGCGGCGAGGAGCCCGCTGGCGAGGAAGGTGAACGCCCACCAGAAGGCGCCGAACCCCAGGAAGGCGGACCCCGAGAAGATCTCGCCTCGACGCAGCATGATCAGCCCCGCGACGAACTGGGCGGTCCCTCCGAACGCCATCGCCATCGGGAACACCGCGGCGTTCGCCACCCCCCAGTGGGGGCCGTTGGAGGCGATCGCGAGGCCGGCGAGCATCGTCGTCATGCCGAAGCCGCAGAGGCCGACGACGCTCGCGGGCGCCCAGAACGGGTCCCTGCCGCTCGCGGGCAGACTCGCGGTCACGAGCAGAGCGACCGCGACCCGGGTTAGAAAGAGGTTTCGTAATTCGAAAATCACGCGCCAACCAAATAGCGGCGGGTGCTAGCTCCGCCTTGAGCTCGCACATGGCGCGCGCCACGTCCCGGGCCGACGCCCTCGGAGAGTCCTCCCGGCTCAGCGAGGCCGAGATCGCCGTCCACTGGAGGGAGGAGGAGCTCTACGCCCCGCCCGCCGAGTTCGTGGCCCAGGCGAACCTCACCGACCCCCAGGTCATGGAGAGGTTCTCGCTCGCGCACTTCCCCGAATGCTTCCGCGAGTTCGGGGAACTCCTGTCGTGGGATCGGAAATGGACCACGACGTTCGACTCCTCCCGCGCGCCGTTCTACCGGTGGTTCGTCGGAGGGAAGCTGAACGCCTGCTACAACTGCCTCGACCGGAACCTGGAGCAGTACCGGAACAAGGCCGCCCTCGTCTTCGTCGGCGAGCCGGAGGAGGAGCCCCCGGTTTCGATCACCTACCAAGAGCTGTTCGTCCGGGTGAACGAGCTGGCCGCCCTGCTTCGCGACGAGGTCGGCCTCCAGGCCGGCGACCGGGTGACGGTCCATCTGCCGATGGTCCCCGAACTTCCGATCACGATGCTCGCCTGCGCGCGCCTCGGCGTCGTCCACTCCGTCGTCTTCGGAGGGTTCAGCGGCGAGTCCGCCGGGCGGCGCGCGGCCGACTCCGGCAGCCGCGTTCTCGTCAGCATGGACGGCTACTACCGCAACGGGAAGTTCCTCGACCACCGTCCTGCCGCCGACCTCGCCGTCGCGACCGCGAAGAGCGAAGGGCAGACGATCGACACCGTGCTGCTCTGGCAGCGGCATCCCGGCAAGTACCTCTCCTCCGCCAAGCTGGTCGAGGGTCGGGACCGCCTCGTGAACGACCTCCTGAAGAAGTACCGTGGCCGGCGCGTCGATCCCGTCTCGCTGCCGGCCGAGGCGCCCCTCTTCATCATGTACACGAGCGGCACCACCGGGCGGCCGAAGGGCTGCCAGCACGCCGTCGGCGGCTACCTCGCCTACGTGACGGCGACCGCGAAGTGGATCCAGGACATCCACCCTACCGACGTCTACTGGTGCACCGCCGACATCGGATGGATCACCGGGCACTCCTACATCGTCTACGGTCCCCTCGCCCTGGCCGCGACCAGCGTGCTCTACGAGGGCGTGCCGACGTACCCGGACGCGGGGCGGCTCTGGCGGATCGCCGAGCGCCTCGGCGTGAACATCTTCCACACGGCCCCCACGGCGATCCGCCAGCTGCGCCGCCTCGGGCCGGACGAGCCCAAGAAGTACGACCTCCGGTTCAAGACGATGACGACGGTCGGCGAGCCGATCGAGCCGGAGGCCTGGCTGTGGTTCTACCACACCGTCGGCAAGGGTCGCGCCGTCGTCACCGACACCTGGTGGCAGACCGAGACCGGCGGGGTCCTCTGCTCGACCAAACCCGGGATCGACCGCATGAAGCCCGGCAGCACCGGCCCGCCGCTACCGGGGATCTTCCCGGCGATCATGGACGAGAACGGCCGAGAGGTCCCGGCGGGGTCGAACCGGGCCGGGAACCTCGTCATCCGCAATCCCTGGCCGGGGCTCATGTCGACGATCTGGGGCGACGCCGAGCGCTACAAGAGCACGTACTTCTCGAAGTACAACAAGCGGCCGAACAGCAAGGACTGGCGCGACTGGCCGTACTTCGCGGGCGACGGGGCGATGCAGGCGGCCGACGGCTACTATCGTGTCCTCGGCCGGGTGGACGACGTGATCAACGTCGCCGGGCACCGACTTGGGACGAAGGAGATCGAGTCGGCCTGCCTCACCGTCCCCGAGGTCGCCGAGGCGGCGGTCGTCCCCATCGCCGACGAGCTCAAGGGTCGTGTCCCGGAGCTCTACGTCACGCTACGCCCGGGCGTCACGGTCAGCGCGGAGATCGAACGCAAGGTCGTTCACGCCGTCGAGACCGAGATCGGGAAGATCGCCCGTCCGAAGGCCGTCCACTTCGTCGCGGACATGCCGAAGACCCGCTCGGGCAAGATCATGCGACGGGTCCTCGCCGCGATCTCGAACACGATGGAGGTCGGGGACGTCACCACCCTCGCGAACCCGGACGTCGTCGAAGCGATCCGGGTGCAGGTCCAGGGGAAGGGGAAGGTCGCGACCCAGGCCGCTCCTGAGGACATCGCGAAGTTCGGCGAGCGCGACTGACGGCCGATCCCCAGGCCCCCCTCCGAGGGCGGAGCGGCCTCGGGGCGACCGATGCCTCGGCCCCTTCGGAGCGGGACGACCCTTCGAGGGGGGCGCCCGGCAAGCCTTAGGGAGCGGGCGGGCTCCGGCCGACGTGCCCCGCTCCGTCCGGGTGCGCCTCTTCGCCACGGCGCGGCTCGCCGTCGGCCGCGCCGTCCTCCCCTGGCCGGTGCCCGAGCACGGGCTCCGCGCCCGGGAGCTCGTCGCCGCTCTCGAGCAGGCGTATCCCCGTCTCGCCCCGACGCTGCGGGGGAGCCGCTTCCTCCGCAACGACCGCTATCTGCGCGACCTCGACGAAACGCTGCGACCCGGGGACGAGTTCGCGGTGCACCCGCCGTACGGAGGAGGCTAGGCGTGGCCGTACGGTTGACCCGGCGCCCGCTCACGCTCGCGGAGGCCGAGAGGCGCCTGCGCGCACGGCCGGGCGGGGCGGTCGTCGTCTTCGCCGGGAGGGTGCGACGGGATCGCCGGAGGGGTTCGAGCGTGGTCGCTCTGGAGTACGAGGTCGACCGGGTACCGGCGCTTGCCCGCCTCCGGGCGCTCGAACGGGCGGCCCGACGACGGTTCGGCGCGAGCGAGCTCGTCCTGTGGCACCGCCTGGGCCGGGTGAGGGTCGGCGAGGTCGCCGTGGTCGTCGGGGCGACGTGCCCCCACAGGGTCGAGGCGTTCGACGCGGCCCGCTACCTCATCGACGAGCTCAAGACGACGGTCCCGATCTGGAAGGAGGAGCGAGGACGACCCGTGCGTCGACCGCCACGACGCCGCGCCCGGCCGGGAGTACGATCAGCGGGTTCAGGTCGAGCTCCATGACCTCCGTCCGCTCGACCGCGAGCTGGGAGACCCGCTCGATCGCCTCGGCGAGGGCGGCGACGTCGCCGGGAGGCTCGCCGCGGATCCCCTTGAGCAGCGGGGAGCCTCGCAGCTCCTCGATCATGTGCCGGGCGGAGAGCGGGCGCATCGGCGCGAGACGGAACGTGACGTCCCGCAACGCCTCGACGTAGATCCCGCCCATGCCGAAG
>JASHSA010000059.1 GCA_030037035.1 Thermoplasmata archaeon | reverse complement strand
TCTGGCCAGATTGTGCGTGCGGAGCCTCCCGGGTCACTAAGTCGGGCGCTGGTCCCACTCATCCCGGCGTTCGTGGTAGGTTGCGTCGGAGCGGCCTTTGCTTTCGTCATAGGGGCGCTTGCCGGACTGGCTCTATACGCCGCTCTGGACCTTAGCGCCTGGACGTTCTTGGTGTTGTTTATCGTGGCATACTCCGCGGGCCTCCTCATGACCTCCTCCAAGTCTCCTCGGAGTGAAGCACCCTAGCAGCACCCGGCTCGCTCGGGGACCCCGAAGTCCCACAGATGAAGGGCCGGAAACGCTCAGCCCTTAGCTCCGATATCCTTCCCAACCTTCGGGGTAGTATTCGTTCATGATCTGCTCTCCCGGGCTGGTCAGCGAGCGCAGCTCCGCAAAGAATCTCTCGCGCTCGGCTTCCGTCGAGTCCAGGTAGGTCGTCCGCAGCTCTCGGGTCGGGTAACGCTCTAGCACGATCCAAGTTTCATCGTCTCTGGGAGTGCCGGTCGCCTTCTCCAGGCCACGCCATCCTTCGAAGACACCGACGGGAAGGGGAAGCGTGAGGTAGTGCTGCGACTCGATCCCTAGCTGTTCCTTGTACCCGTCGAACTTGCTCGCCCAGTCAACGAACCGTTGGTGGTTCGAGCGCGGCACCTTGAAGATGAAGATGACGAGCAGCGCTGGCTTCGGGCGGGACGTCGGGCGTTCCGGAGCCGTCGAGTCCGACATGCAGCGCCAGCGACGGCCGGACTCCTGTGCGGCCAATACTCTTGCGGGTCGATGGCACCCAGGGAGTCGAGTGTCCGTATCGATACATTCTCCTGGCGAGCTTGGACTCCGGAGCTGCAGCCTAGCAGCACCCGGCTCGCTCGGGGACCCCTTACTCCCCGACTCGCCGGCCTAGGCTTGAACTTGAGGGGAGGCGCGGGAACCCCCCCTCCCCCCGTGGGGTCGAGCAACGATCCGCGGGTCTACGCGGGCTGGCCTTCACCAGAACTTGAATGCGAGGGCGCGAACCTCGGCCGACCCAACCCCGTTTTGCACGGTATCTGTGGTCGGCCTGCTAAGGCACTGAGACCTGGGAGATGGCTCGCCGGGCGAGCCGAGGTGGAGCTCTTGCCCACAGAGGCTGCACTCTGGCAAGCTTTTACTCTCGAAGGCGAGAAGGCGGTCGGGGTCGGAATCGTGGACATTCTCAGAGGGTTCGGACCGGCCCATCCGTGGATGAAGCCCTACCTGATTACCATCTTCGGAACCTGCATCGCCGGGAGCATCCTTCTGGGCTGGCCCCTGGCCGAGCTCCGGTTGCGCGCTCCGGTGAGTCCGTGGATCGAGTACGGAACCCTCGCGTCCGGGATGGTCGTACTCGGTTGCTTGTTCGAGACCATGCGTCGCTTCAGGGCGAGACTTTCGGCTGTGGCCAACGGAGGCTCCCCGCAGGGCGTGGCGTAGCGAGCCGGGATGGATCTCACTGCCGTAGCGACGGCACGCCGGGAGTGTTGTGGCGTCCGATGGCTGAGCATCCACTGAGGCCGGACGTTCGACCTGCCCCCTGAGAGGGCTTGGATGAAGCCGTACCTCAAGCGGGGGTTCTGGTTCGGAGTCGTTCGCACCCCGCTGCTGGCAGCTTACGTCGTGGTTGCGCTGCCCAGCCTCTCGGTGAACAAGTGGCTGCTCTATGGTCTCATGGCCGCCGCGCTCGCTCCCTACGCGGTGTCGGTCAGTCAGCTGTTCTTGCTCACTAGTCAGGTCAAACGGAGAGCCCGCGCGACCGTACCGAAGCCGTTGCCCTAGGAAGTGACCATCCGTTCGGTTAGGCACGGGGAACCTCCCGTGTGGGGCGCCTCCGGCCCCACGGACGATACTCCCCCCGTCCCGACGCGGGATGAATCGCCGGGGGGGTTTTGCAATGCCTCTCCGGGCCGAAAAGAAGGGGGCCCGCGGGTTGCCCGGGGGCCGAAGGGGTTAGCCCGGATTCGGTGGGGGGCCGAAGAGGATCAGAGCGCAGGCGCGCGGCGAGGTCAGACAGGGCACGGTCGGTGGGGCCGCCAAACGGGCACGGCCCTGACGTATGCTCGAATGATGGGCGAGCTGAGCGCACGTCGGGGACCTGCCCGCCTGAAGTCGGTCGACGGGCTCCCCCAGAGGGTCGGGCCGGGGTGCTCCCGCAGTTTCGTCGGACAGATCCGCGTCCGATATCCTGAAGATAGGGCAGGCGCTGGCAGCACCGTGCCGCGGGCGATTCGCGCCTGGGAGTACCTCTTCGGCGGCCTCTCCTTCGCCGGCGCCGGGCTCGCCCTGATGCTCGGTTCCACCCTCGTGTACTCGATGCAGGTCCCCCACCCTGGCGTCGCGCTCCTCCTTGTCGAGATCGGCTTCGGCGTCCTTGTCTTCGGCATCGGAGGATTCTGGCTCTGGAAGTTCGACACGGTCCGGCGCCAAGAGTCCCGCATCCTTCTCGAAGAGCGGCCAACCCACTGAGGGTCGAGACCGGTCGTTCGGGGCCTTGCCGCCGCCTCGCCCGAGGCTCTCCCAGGCTAGTTCCGATGCCGGAAGCCGGTTTCTGGGGTAACGCGCTGTCCGCGGCTCACGAGAGAACGTTCGACGTACCAAGCTCTTCGGTCGCCCCGGACCGCGCGAGGCGGACCTTCTGCGCTGATATGGGACGAGCCAATGCCTGTCGACGATGGGCTCCGCCGGTTCGGCCGCCTCTCGCGGTCCTCCTCGATGTCGAAGGTGCGGCGCGAAGATGGAGCTCGGCTTCGTCATGGGCGCCGGCTCCGCGTCCTCGGGTAAGGTCTTCTGGGCCGGCATCCCCGACGAACCTCGGAGCGAGCTCGACCCCCTGCCGTTCTGGGACTGGGGAGAGAATCCCTGCTTCCCGGGCTACCGCTGTGAGGGCTGCGGCCTGGTCGAGATCCTGTACCGGCCACCCCAAGATCGCCCGACCGGGCCCTCGCCCTGACACCGCAGGACCCGTCGACGCCCGACGCCTCCGGAACAGCACCGAGGTCTTCGCGGGACGTAGACCTCCCCCGCTGGGCCAGAGCCGCGACGCGGCGTCGGTTCGGGCGGAGCGCCGTTCCGGCATGCCGTTCTGGATGGCCGCACGAGCACAGCCTCCGCAGAGACGGTTCCGGCGGGGCTCGAGCCTTCGAAAAGGCTCTTGGCTCGGAGGGCCTCTCCGCCCGCATGGCCGACGAGGTCTGCTCCCGCTGCCGCACCCCCTACACGACGGGGTCGCGGTTCTGCAGCGGGTGCGGGCGCCGGCTCGGCCACACGCCTTCGACGGCGCCGAGCGAACCCTCTACGTCGACGGACGCGTCGCGGGCCGAGGTTCCGTCTTCGTCCAGGCGTGTCGGCCGACCGATCCCCGTCGGAGCAGACCGGGAGTCCCTTCCCGAGTTCGTCCGGGCCCGGGAGCTCCTGGGCCAAGAGTTCACGGTGACGGCGGTCCAGCTCGGCGAGAGCAGTCTCGGGCCCGCCTACTATCTGGACGTTGAGCGCGAGGTGGGAGGCCGGCTGCGTCGGGAGGTGATCGGCGCCCTCGCCTCCTCGCCGATCGGTTCCCAGTGCGAGAAGTACTCCC
>JASHSA010000058.1 GCA_030037035.1 Thermoplasmata archaeon | reverse complement strand
TGAGCGTACGCCTCGGCTGCGGCGTATTCCTCCGGCTTCAGGCGGATCGTCACCTCGACGAGGCCGTCCGCGTCGACCGAAGGGGTCGGCGTGCTGGACATCGCCCTCGACCGCAGGAACGCGTGCAGCGCTGCCCTCAAGAGCTCGCTCCGGGTCGTGTACTCGCCCGAGGTCACGAACGAGTCGACCAGGCGCAGCTCGGAGAGGGTGCAACGCAGTGCGATGCGTGCCTCCTCGCGGTCGCGCGGGGAGGCCTCGGGACCGCTTGGGCGGTCTCCCTTCCCTGCGCGGGCTTTGTCGAACACGGTCGAGCAACATCATTGGCATTTCTCATACTTAAACAGGGTTGCGAGTTATCGAGGTCATCGCCCGGCCAGCCGCTCTGCGAGCCTGGCTGACGTGTCGAACGAAAACCGAACCCTGTCGAACATGCCTGGAGGAGGCTTGCAGTCAGTATAACCGCCGCTCCGGAGCGCTGCGGAGGACCGAGCGCGGAACGCGCCCGGCGCTCGCGGGCCTGACCCCGACGGCGGCTTGCTTCGCGGGGCTCGGCCGGTCGCGGCCAGCGAACCATTAAATCGAGCGGCCCGACCTTCTTCTCGATAGCCGTCGTTTCTGACGGATATCGATGGAAGACGCCGCGGCCCAGCCGGACGACACTGCGCGTTTTGCCGAGGAGGCGCGCGCCGCCGGACTCGCATTGCCGAGCGGCGGGAGGTTCCGGACCCGTACCGTCGTCGTCGCGGCCGTCGTGATCGTGGCGCTCTCGCTGACGGTCGGGTACGCTACCGGTTGGATGAACCTCAGCCGCTCGCGGCCAAGCCCGCTCGCGCTGCTGCCCGGCTGCCCTCCCGGCGGCATCACCGTGGAGGTCAGCTCGGAACCGGACCTCCCCTCCTCGGTGGCGAACGCCTGGCCGTCGCTCACCTCAGGGTTCTCCACGTACACCGGCGGATGTCTCAGCGTCTACACCCTCCCCTCGGGAGCGGGATTCGGTACGCTGACGTCGCTGCACACCGACGCGATCGTCGGCCCGGAGCTGCCGGCGCCGGAAGGCAAGACCGGACTCGCGGCGGATACGGAGGCCGTCCCCCTCGTCGTCAGCCCGGTCGTCGTGGTCGTGAACACGGCCGGTCTCCTGCCGACCCTCTCCCTGAGCGCCTCGGCGCTCGCGGGGGCGTACCTCGGCTCGGTCGTGAGCTGGAACGCCAGCCCCCTGACCGCGACCAATCCGGGGCTTACCTCCGACCTCAATCTCTCGGTCGTCCATCTCGCCGGCCCCTCCGAGACGAACGCGCTGTTCTCGACGTACCTCGCGGAGCACGACCCCGCGTTTTCGAGCTCGGTCGGCACCGGCGTGAACGTGACGTTCCCGGTCGGCGTGGTCGCCACCTCCGACGCGGAGGTCACCTCGCTGGTCGCCTCGACGCCCGGCCGCGTCGGCTACGAGGCGGCGGACGTCTGCCCGTCGCTTCCGGCCGGCCTCGTCTGCGCCTCCTTGCAGGCCGGCAGCTCCTCGTTCGTGGCGCCGAGCCGGTCGACCGTTGCGGCGGCGGCGGCCCTCGAGGCGAACTCGTCGGCGGCGGTCGAGGGGAACTGGGCGAACGCGAGCGGGGTCGCGCCGTGGAACTCGAGCGTCTATCCGGTCGTCGAGACTACCTACGCCCTGATGTACCGGGACCTCGGCACGGCGTACGGTCCCCAGCTCGGCCTGAACGCGTCGAAGTGGCTCGTCGCCCTGTTCTTCTGGATCGCCTCCGACACGACCGGCGCGACGTCGACGGTCGCGACGACCTACGGCTTCGTGGTGCTGCCGACGAGCCTTGCGGTCATGGCCGAGGAGGCCGACCTCAGCGTCACCTACCTGGGGAACTGGATCCTTCAACCCCCGGGCGCGATCCTCGAGGGGAGCGAGGGAGGAGAGTCGGGAGGCGAGACCGGTGAGTTCTAGCGCGGTCCCCCCGCTCGACTCGCGCGCTTCCGACCCCCGGCAGACCGGGGTGCCGGCCCGCCCGAGCCGCCTAGGCTCCGCCGGAGCGACGACCGTCCTAGCCCTGCTCGCCCCGCTCCTCGCCGGAGCGGCCGGCTGGCGGGCCGGGCTGCCCCCTCAGTTCGGCGGGATGTTCGGGGTCTGGCTCTCGGTACTCTGCTCCCCCCTGTTCCTCGGCCTCCTCGGGGCCGAACTGCTCGGCTGGGCGCTCTGGAGCCTCCGGAGCTCCCCGTGGGGCGAGCGCGCCCTGTACCTCGCGCCGGCCGCGGTCCTCCTCGGGGGGATCGCCGCGACGCTCGGCCCCGGAGCCGAGCGGATCGGCCTGATCTTCGTCTGCGCGGTGCTCGTGGTCTGGCTCACCTACCTGTTGCAGCACGTCTACCGGCACAAGCAGCTGGCGGCGGCCTCGATGCGCTACGTCCTCGAGGTCACGGTCGCGATGGTCGTCGTGAGCGCCGGCTGGCTGCTCTGGACCCTCGACGGCTCGCCCGTACTCTGGGCGGCGTCGCCGATCGTGGTCGTGGCCGTGCAGGCACGCGCCCTAGGCCGTCTCCGGCACCCCGGGGAGGCGGTGCCGTGGTTGCTCCATCCCGGCTGGGCGACCCAGCTGCTCCTCTACACGTTCCTCACGGAGTTCTTCCTGGGCGCCGTTCTCGACCTCGAGATCGCAGGACGGGGGTTCCTGCAGTTCATCCCGTTCCTCCCCGTCGCCGGCTCGGGGATCGCGCAGGCCGGCCTTACCGCGTACGACGGCCTGTGGTTCGGGGCCGCGATCCTCGCGTCGGCGTGGTTCCTGGTCGCGATCGGCGCGACGATGGGGGGCCTGGTCGTCCTGCGGCTGCCGGAGGTGCACGTGCCGGCCCAGCGCTACCGGATGGTCCTCATGCTCGGCGTCTTCGCGCTCGCGGTCGTCTACGTGCCGAGCCTCGCGTCGTCGACGCCGATCGTCTCCAACCGGACCCTGGCGAGCCTCCCGGTCATCGGCTGGGGGTTCGGGCTCCGTTCCGGCGGGCCGTTCGAGTCCGGGATCTTCCTCGCGGTGCTGGTGATGTACGCGAGCGTCGGGGTCCTGACGGTGCTGTTCGGGCGGAAGGCGCTCTGTTCGGTGATGTGCGGGGCCGCCCTGATGTACCAGGGGACGACGATGCACGAGATGCGCCAGTTCAACCAGACGACCCCGGTCGGGCGCTACTTCCTGGGGAGCCGCCTCTCCAGCGCCTACGTCGTCGCGTCGAGCCTCGCGCTCGTCTCGTTGTTCGCGGTCTCGGTGCTGTCGCTCCTCCACCGCCTCCCGACCGTCCAGGTCGCGAGCGGCCAGTACGACACGAGCGCGCTGCCCCTCCCGATCGAGCTCTACTTCGGCGGCCTCTGGTTCGCGATGTTCGTCTCGACCCCGTACGTCGGCACCTACAACTGCGCGACGACCGGGGTCTGCCACTGGGGCGCGCTCAGCATCCCGTTCACGAAGGTCAGCTTCTACCGCCTGCGCGTCAAGGACCGCTCGGTCTGCCAGCGCTGCACGACGTTCGACTGCGCCAAGGCGTGTCCGGTCGGGCTCGTCGACATGCCTCTCCACTTCCGGGCCCGAGGGGAGTTCCGCAGCGCGAAGTGCTGTGGGGTCGGCGACTGCGTGGGGGCCTGCCCCTACGGCAACCTCTACGACCAGGACGTCCGCTCGTGGGTCGGTCGCGCCGTCGCGCGGCTCTCCCGCCGCTCCCCGGCGATCCCGCTCCCGATGGTCGGGGGCCCGTCTCCCTCGTCGCCCCCGACCGAGGCGGCCCCCCGGACGGGCTGAGGGCCCCGTTCGGGCTCCCCGGGCCGGCTCGTGGCGCACCGCCCCTTGCGAAGGGCGTTCCGGCCGTTGCGCGTGCGGGTCGAGCGTAGGGTTTATCTATCACGGCGCCCGGACTCGGCAAGCCTCAGTTCTGGCGCCGGGAGGGCCTCCCGGCGGGCTCGTGGCAAGTCGATGCGGTGGCCATGGGCCCTCGCGTCCTCTCGGTGCGAATGTGTGCTTATGCGCATTGGTGAGTATTACGTCTATCAACGATTATAGATTCGACATTTGCAGTTCCCTCCCGCCACAAGGTAGATATACCCGTTGCTTGAAACAACGCACCTGGGTCAGCAGACCCCGGAGGAAACGAACGAATGAGCGGCTTCGACAAGGCAATTCGAGCATGGCGGAAGCAGCGGCAGCGCGGGGTGTCGCCGATCATCGCGACGATCCTGCTCGTCGCGATCACGGTCGTGCTCGCCGCCGTGCTGTATGTCCTGATCTCGGGACTGACGCACGGAGGCGGGAGCGTGCCGTACTCGATCTCGATGGGCACGCCGAGCTGGTCGAGCACCAACCCTGACTACGGAACGATCGTCATCTCGGGCGCGAGCACCGGCCTGACGACGGCCCTCTTCGGGCTGTCGATCTCGACGCTGAGCGGCTCGCCGGTGGCGATCGGAACGGCCGCCCCCGCGACGTGCAAGTGGGTGAAGGCCGGAACGACGTACTCGGC
>JASHSA010000057.1 GCA_030037035.1 Thermoplasmata archaeon | reverse complement strand
CCTCGGCGGCACGATGCGCCTCGGGGCGCAGCGGGTCGTCCTGCGGCCGGAGTCGGCGCTCGCCCGCCTCTACGGTCGCACCGAGCTCTGGGAGCGGCACCGCCACCGCTACGAGATCAACCCGGCGTACCTCGAGCGGTTCGCCACCCACGGCCTCGCGGTCGCCGGGACGGCCGTCGACGGGCGCGTCGAGGCGTTCGAGCTCGCCGACCACCCGTTCTTCTTCGGCGTCCAGTACCACCCCGAGTTCCTCTCCCGCCCCGAGTCGCCGCACCCGCTCTACGTCGGGCTGGTGCGCGCGGCGGTCGCCCGCAAGGAGGTCGTCCCGCATGCTGCCGCCGCGACGCCTCTCGCGTGAGCTCGCCGAGCGGGCGGGCGAGTCCGTCCGCATCGCGGGCCACCTCGAGGAGTACCGGGCGCTCGGCGGGGTCGCGTTCGCGCTCGTGAGGGACGGCAGCGGCACGACGCAGGTGACGCTGAAGAAGGGCACGACCGAGCCGGCGATGTTCACCGTCCTTGAGGGGCTCGCGCGCGAGTCGGTCGTCGAGGTGGAGGGGACCGTCCTCCGCTCCGAGAAGTCCCGACGGGGCGTCGAGCTCGTGCCGAGCCGGCTCGAGGTCCTCTCCGCCGCGGAGGTCCCGCTCCCGCTCGGCGTCGTCGACAAGGTGCCGGCCGAGCTGAACACGCGGCTCGACCACCGCGTCCTCGACCTCCGCAAGCCGGCCGTCCGGGCGGTCTTCGAGCTGCGGGCGGAGCTGCTCGCCCAGCTGCGCGCGGCGTTCGTGAGGCGGGGGTTCCTCGAGGTCGAGACGCCGAAGCTCCTACGGCAGGGCGCCGAGGGCGGCGCGACGCTGTTCTCGGTCGACTACTTCGGCACCCCCGCCTTCCTCGCGCAGAGCCCCCAGCTCTACAAGCAGATGCTGATCGGCGCGGGGCTCGAGCGGGTCTTCGAGATCGCCCCCGCGTTCCGCGCCGAGCCGTCCGACACCGTCCGCCACATCACGGAGTTCACGAGCCTGGACGCCGAGGTCGGCTACGTCACCGACCCGGACGAGATCCGCGGGCTCCTCGAGGGGATCGTCGCCGACGCGGTCGACGCCTCGCGCGAGGCGCTCACGGCGAGCGGCTCCCCGCTCGCCGGCGGACTGCCGAAGCTCCCGCGACCGTTCCCCCGGATCCCGTTCGCGACCGCGGAGGGCTGGCTGGGGCGCCCCGGCGCCGGGCGCGACCTCTCGACCGAGGAGGAGAAGGCCGTCGGCGAGCGGGCGGTCCGGGAGTACGGCTCGCCGTTCTACTTCCTCACCGACTACCCGACCGTCGTGAAGGCGCAGACGTTCTACGCGTGGCGGCGGGACGACGACCCCGCGACGACCGGCTACTTCGACCTCGACTACCGGGGGCTCGAGATCGCCAGCGGCGGGCGGCGCGAGCACCGCCTCGAGCCGCTGCTCGCGAACCTCCGCGCCGCCGGCCTCGACCCGGCGCGGTTCGGGAGCTATCTCGAGGCGTTCCGCTTCGGGATGCCGCCCCACGGTGGCTGGGGGCTCGGCCTCGACCGGCTCGTCCAGGCGCTCGCCGGCCTCCCGAACATCCGGGAGTCGCGGCTTTTCCCCCGCGACCGCTACCGGCTGGAGCCCTAGAGGGACGGTCCCGATGGTCGCGGCGCGCACGACGCTCCCCGGCGCTCCCGAACTCCAAGGGCGCTGGGCGGCGGTCCTCGAGGAGGCCGGGCTGCGGCCCCGGATCCTTCGCGTCTTCGACCGCTACCCGGAGGAGCGCTCGCTCGAGGTCCCGTTCGCGTCGATCGACGCGATCGACACCCCCCTCGCGGACCTCCTGCTCGAGCGACCGGAGGAGGTCCTGGACGCCGGCGTGCGCTCGATGCGCGAGCTGCTGCCGGTCTCGGGGCCGGACGCCGAGGGGCTCCGCCTGCGGGTCCTCGGCCTGCCGGCGACCGCCGGCCGGCTCGTGCGGGCGATCCGCGAGGCGGACCTCAACCGCCTGCTCGCGATCGACGGGGTCGTCCGGCGCGTCAGCGAGGTGCGGCCCCAGATCCGCGACGCGGTCTTCGAGTGCGTCGCCTGCCGGACGAAGTTCCACGAGCCGCAGGACGAGGCGTCGCTCGTCTTCCGCGAGCCGCTCGAGTGCCCGGAGTGCGGCAAGGCGCAGGGCCGGACGCGCTTCCGCCTCGTCGCGGAGGAGTCGACGTACGTCGACGCGCAGCGGATCGAGGTCCAGGAGCGCCCCGAGACGCTGAAGCACGGGGCCCACCCCCAGGGACTGAGCGTCCTCCTGGTCGAGGACCTCGCCGGCAAGGTCCTTCCCGGCAACCGCATCGTCCTCAACGGGATCCTGAAGAGCTTCCAGCGGGCGAGCCCGTCGCGCGGCGGCGTCGTGCGGAACACGACGTTCGACGTGATGGTCCTCGCCAACTCGTTCGAGTCGAAGAGCCTCGAGTACACGGAGATCGAGATCGGCCCGGAGGACGTCGCGCTGATCGAGCGGTTCCGCGGCGACCCGACGGTCGTCGACAAGATCGTCCTGTCGCTCGCCCCGACGATCAAGGGGATGGAGGAGGAGAAGGAGGCGGTCGCCCTCCAGCTCTTCGGCGGCGTCGCGAAGACGCACGCCGACGGCGTGCGGGTCCGCGGCGACATCCACATCCTCCTGGTCGGCGACCCGGGGGTCGCGAAGAGCCAGCTGCTCCGCTACGTCTCCCAGGTCGCGCCCCGCGGGATCTACACGAGCGGCAAGGGCTCGACCGCCGCCGGCCTCACCGCGGCCGCGGTGAAGGACGACTTCGCCGGGGGGCGCTGGATGCTCGAGGCCGGGATGCTCGTCCTGGCGGACGGCGGGATGGCGGTGATCGACGAGCTGGACAAGATGAACGCGGAGGACCGCTCGGCGATGCACGAGGCGCTCGAGCAGCAGACGGTCTCGATCGCGAAGGCCGGCATCACCTCCACGCTCAACGCCCGCTGCCCGGTCCTCGCCGCGGCGAACCCGAAGCTCGGACGCTTCACCCAGGACCGGCCGATCTCCGAGCAGATCGACCTCCCGCCGACGCTCCTCTCGAGGTTCGACGTGATCTTCTCGATCCGGGACGTCCCGAACCAGGAGCGCGACCGCCGGCTCGCGAACCGGATCCTCGCCTCCCACCGCGACGTCGAGCTCGCCGGCCCGGGGGGCGCGGAGGGCGAGCTGCCGCCGTTCTCGGGGGAGCTCCTGAAGAAGTACGTCGCCTACGCGCGGGGGGTCCGCCCGCGCCTCTCGGACGAGGCGCTCGCGGTCCTCGAGGACTACTACGTCCGGATCCGGCGCCAGGGCGAGGAGCCGGACGCCCCGGTCCCGATCACCGCGCGCCAGCTCGAGGCCCTCGTCCGTCTCAGCGAGGCGGCGGCCCGGGCGCGCCTCTCCGACATCGTCCGCCCCGAGGACGCCCAGCGCGCCGTCCGGATCATGGACAACTACCTGCGCCGCGTCGCGATGACCCCCGAGGGGCGGATCGACATCGACATCACCCAGACCGGCGTCAGCCACAGCCAGCGGGAGCAGTTCGAGCTGGCGCGCTCGACGATGCGCGAGCTCCAGGGGGCCCCCGGCGGCCAGTTCTCGCTGCCGGAGTACCTCGAGGCGATGGCGCGGCACGACGTCGCCGCCGGCCGGGCGGAGGCGATCCTCCAGACGCTGCGGAACCAGGGCGAGGTCATCGAGCCGAGGACCGACCGCTTCCAGCTGACGCGGTTCTAGGCCGTCCCCCGCCGTCCCGTACGGGTTTTATCCGCGCGCACGCCTCGTTCCGGCGAGGAGGAGCGCTCGGGCGATGGCCGGCGGCGTCGTGATGCGGATCCACCGGGTCCGCGCGGAGTTCGTGGTCGCGGCGTGCGACGTCGAACTGCTCGGTCGGGAGCTCCCGGTCGGCGAGCACGGCCGCACCGTCAAGGTCTCCGGCGCGTTCTACGGCGAGCGCGAGGTCTCCGTCGAGGAGCTGCTCTGGGCGCTCGAGCGGGCGACGGTCGCGAACCTCCTCGGCGCGCGGGTCCTGAAGATCGCGAGCGACGCCGGGCACCTCGGCGCCGGGGCGACGACCGACCTCGGCGGCGTCCCGCACGCCGAGATCTTCGCCATGCCGGGCTAGGGGCGGGCGCCGACGCCGATGCCGTCCGGGGAGTTCTGCGTCGTCTGCGGCCGCACCGGCGCGGCGCTCGTCGAGGGGGTGTGCGCGACGTGCGCCGCCGACCGGACGGAGCTCGTACGGGTCCCCGAGCAGGTCGAGGTCGTCCTCTGCCCGACGTGCGGGGCGAGGTTCGCCCGGGGCCGCTGGAGCGGCGCCGGCCGCTCGGGGGTCCTCTCGTCGGAGGACCTCGTCCCGTTCCTCGTGATCCACCCCGAGGTCGGCCTGCGGTCGGTGACGTGGGAGGAGCGGGCGCGGAGCTCGTCGCTGCGGGAGGTCGACGGCACGGCGCTCGTCCGCTTCCGGGGGCTCGAGCGCACGGTCCCGGTCCACCTGCTCGCGCGGGTCGTCGCGAGGACCTGCACGGAGTGCGGACGCCGCAGCGGCCGCTACTACACCGCGATCGTCCAGCTCCGCGGCGAGGCGGCCCCGCGCACGCGCCGGCCGAAGGAGCTTCGCGACCGCCTGGAGGCCGTCTGGGCGGCGCTCTGGGCCGAGGCGCGCTCCGACTGGCGAGCGGCGTTCGGCTGGCGGGAGGAGCTTCCCGAGGGCTGGGACGTCTACTTTACCGAGACGCTCGCGGCCCGGTCGCTCGCGCGCCTTGCGAAGCAGCGCTTCGGCGCGCGGATCGTCGAGTCGGCGAGCCTCTTCGGCCGGAAGAACGGCCAGGACGTCTACCGCGTGACGTTCTGCCTCCGGTTCCCCGCCGCGACGCTCGCCAGCGCAGCCCCGGCGCCGGGGGGCGGCGCGGGCGCCGCCGTGCAACGATACCCTTAAGAAACGACCTCGGCGTCCAAACGTCGGAGCGGGCGAGGTCCTACTCATGATGAAGAAGAGCGGCATTCTCCGGCGGCACCACGGCAGCGAGACGTTGGAAGAGGGATCGTTCCTAGACCTCGGGTCGATGGGCTTCGAGGACGAGGCGGCGGCGCTCGCGGGGGCGCGCGGGTCGGTGCGCCTCGCCGAGCTCCTGCGGTTCGAGGACCTGCACGCCGTCTCGAAGTTCGCCTACCAGGGCGACATCGTCCTGGTCGACTATACGTCGATCGCGAACGACCAGATCGCGATGAAGCGGATGAGCATCGACCTCAAGAACGTCGCACGGGATACCGGCGGCGATGTCGCAGGGATCGCCAAGAACCTCGTCGCGATCACGCCCGCCGGGATCCGCATCGACCGACAAAAGATCCGACCGACCTTCTAGCGCCTCCGGAGCGCTCCGGCTGGCGCTCGACCGGCGCGACGCGTTCGTCGCGCCGCCGGAGGTCGTCGTCCTCGGGGTCGCCGAACGGGGCGACGGCGAGGCGCCGCTCCCGAAGGCGTTGGCGGCCGCCGACGCCGCGACCGGAGGCGTGCTGGCGGGCGCGTGGGCCCGGCGGGAGTTCCGGGGCCGACGCGGGGTCCACCGGGACCACGTCGAGCTCACGACGTTCCACCGCCCGGCGGACGGGGGACGGGTCGTCCTGGTCGGCCTGGGGAACGCGGCCCGCTACTCGGCCGAGACGGCGCGTCGCGCGGCCGCCGAGGCCGTCCGGGGGTTGAAGGGGAAGGGGGCCCGGAACGTCGGGTTCGACCTGCGTTCGTTCGTCGGCCGTCGCGTCGACCGCTCCGGCGCCGTACGGGCGCTGGTCGACGGCGCCGTCTTGGGGAGCTACGAGTTCGCCCGGTACAAGCCGAGCCGCGACGAGGGCGTCGAGCAGGTGACGATCTACACCGGAGCGGGGGACGGACGGGCCCTCGCG
>JASHSA010000007.1 GCA_030037035.1 Thermoplasmata archaeon | reverse complement strand
CCTCGTCGTCGTCGTCCTCGTCGTCGGGCTCGCGCGCCGGGGCCGCGTCGGGCTCGGGGGCGTGCTCGGGCGGCGTCGGCCCCCCCGCGGCCGCGTCGGGGGCCTCCGGCACCTCGCCGCGCTCCTCGGGGGTGACGTCCTCCTCGCGGACGTTCAGCGCGCGGCGACGCCAGGAGTCCGAGAGGTTCAGCCGCGTGATCACGAGGTGCGCGGGCCGCAGGGCGAGCGGCTTCAGCTTCTCCTCCGCGGTCTTGAGCGTCACGTTGTCGAGCGTCACCGAGTACGTGCGCCGCGAGACCTTCGCGACGCGCTCCTCGCGGCCCGCGAAGCTCCCGGCGAGGACGCGGACGGTGTCGCCCTTCCTCAGCGGAGCGTTGCGCCGCTTGAACCGCCGACGGAGCTCGCGCGAGAGCAGGACCGTCATGCGCCGGCGCCGCTCGGCGGTGCTCGCCTGGTAGAGCGCGCGCCGCTGACGTCTCGGAGCATGGGGGGACGCGCGCACGACCTCCTCCTAGACGATGATCGACGACGCGGCGGCGATCCGGGGCCAGCGCTCGGCGGCCTCTTTCGCGACCGGGCCCTTGATCTGCGAGCCCTTGATCTCGCCGGTCTCCGTCGTGATGACGGCGGCGTTGTCCTCGAACTGGAGGCGGTTGCCGTCCGGCCGTCGGATCGGCGAACGCGACCGGACGATCACCGCGTGCAGGACCTGCCGGCGCATCTCGGGGGTCCCCTTCTTGACGGAGACGATGACGAGGTCGGCGATCCCGGCCCGCGGGTAGCGGCGGTGGGTCCCGTGCCAGTTGCGCACGGCGATGATCTCGACGACCTTCGCGCCGGTGTTGTCGACGCACTCGAGGCGCGCGCCCTTCGGAAGGCCGCGGCCGCGGCGGCCCGCGAGGCCCTTCACGGGGCCTCCGGCGCCCCGGCCGGCGCGGCGGCCGCCGGCACGACGGCCTCCTCGCCCCGGACGCGGCGGGCCGCCTCGCCGAGGTCGGCGACGATGCAGAAGGCGACGAGCTTGGAGAGCGGCCGCGTCTCCGCGATGCGGACCCGGTGGCCGACGGCGACGCCGAGGCACGGCGGATTGTGGGCGAGGTAGCGCCGGCGGCGCTTCTCGTAGCGTTCGTACTTCGCGACGTAGTGCAGCAGCGTCCGCTCGACGACCGCCGTCCGCTGCATCGCGGCGGAGACGACGACCCCCTCGAGGGCCTGGCCGCGGACCGGTAGCCTCCCGTGGAACGGGCAGTGCCGGTCGTCGCAGCGGCTCTTCGGCGCACGGACCTCGAGCCCGATGTCGTGGGCCCGGGGAGCCTTCGAGGTACGTGCGGGGGTCATCGGATCCTCCGAGGACCTCCGGCGAGAAGCCGCTTGGTCCGGTCCTCGGGACGCACGCGAAGGAGGTCGCCTCTTAACGGTAACTCGTGCGCGGCGATCTCGAGCGTGCCGACGAGGCCCCGCTTCGGGAGGCGGACGGGGCGGCGCCCGCCGAGAGGGCGGACGACGATCGTGCCGAGCGTCTCGTCCACGACCGTCCCCCGGACCGCCGAAGGGCGTCCCGGTCCGGCGGGGACCGCGACGCCGGCGCCGATCAGCTCGCCGGCGAGCGCACGGCGCTCGACCGGCGTCAGCTCGGGCTCTTCGGCGTCGCGTGCGCGCGCCACGGGCTCACCTCGGCCCCTCCGGCCGTCCCCGCGCCGCGGGGACCGTGGCGGCGAGCGAGCGCTCGCGGAGCACGGTGAGCGCCCGGGCGACGTTCGTCCGGAGCGCGCGCATCCGGCCGGGGCTCGGCGGGGCGCCGCCCATCGCCGCGACCCCGCGCTCCCGCAGCAGGTCGTTCTCGGCGTCGGCGATCTTCCGCCGGAGGTCCTCGTCCGAGAGGCTCCGGAGCTCGCGCATCCTCAGGAGCGTCATGCCGCCTCCACGACCTCGCGGTCGGGCGGCGGCGGGGGCCCGACGACGACCGGCGCCTCCGGGACCGCCGGCGCAGGGGTCGCGCCCTTCACGACGATCTCGTCCGGCAGCTTCGCGGTCGGCCGCATGATCCAGACGTTGACGCCGATGACGCCGGGCTTGAGGCGGGCCTGGTAGAACCCCTTGTCCATCCAGAGGTGGACCGCCTCGCCGCAGTACTTGATCGTGCCGGCCTTGAACCGCTCGGTGCGGTGGCGCTCGCCGGTGAGCTTCCCCGAGAGGATCACCTGGCAGCCGCGCGCGCCGGCCTCCATGATCCGCCGGACCGTCGAGTGGCCCGCCCGGCGGAAGTGCCAGCCGCGCTCGAGCGTCGAGGCGAGCTTCTCGCTCATCAGCTGGGCGTTGAGGCTCGGCTGGCGCTCCTCCTGGACCTCGATCTGGGGGTTGTCGAGCGCGAAGCGCGCCTGGATGTCCTCGGTGAGCCGCTTGATCAGCTCGCCGCGGTGGCCGATCAGGATCCCGGGGCGCTCGCAGACGAGCGTCACGCGCGTGCCCATCGGCGTGCGCACGATGTCGAGGCCCCCGAAGCCGGCGCGCGCGCTCTCCCGCACGAGGAAGTCCTTGAGCAGGACGCGGCGCATCCGCTCCTGGATCACCTTGCGCTCGCTGCTCACGCCCCGACCTCCTTCTCGGCGAGGACGATCTCGACGTTGGTCGTCTGCTCGTTCCACGGGTCCCCGTGGCCGTGGGCGCGCGGCATCGACGCCTGGCGGATCCTCCCGCGGGCGCTCGCGGCGACCTTGACGAACAGCCGCTCGGCGTCGAGGCCGTCGTACTCGGCGTTCTCCTCGGCGTTCTTGAGGACGGCGAGGACGTTCTTCGCGACCTTCTTCGGGTAGCGGCTCGGACCGGTCGCGCGGTGGTGCGCCGTCTCCTGGTTGTAC
>JASHSA010000056.1 GCA_030037035.1 Thermoplasmata archaeon | reverse complement strand
GCGGACCCCCTTCAGGAGAGGGTAGCCGCGCACCGACTCGACCATGTGCTGGGCGGAGAGAGGGCGCATCGGCGCGAGTCGGAACGTGACGTCCCGCAGCGCCTCGACGTAGATCCCGCCCATGCCGAAGACGACGACCGGTCCGAAGACCGGGTCACGCTGGACCCCGACCAGGACCTCCTTGCCCCCGGCGATCTGCGACTCGACCTCGTAGCCGTCGACCGTCGCGTGCGGGGCGGCGGTCCGTACGGACTCGGCGACCCGCGCCCACGCGGCCCGGAGCGCGGCGGCGTCGTGGATTCCGACGACGACCCCCCCGACGTCGGTCTTGTGCGAGATCTCCGCGGAGGCGACCTTCAGGACGACCGGGTAGCCGATCCGCGCTGCGGCGGCGACCGCCTCTTCGGCCGTGGTGACGAGGGCGGACTCCGGGAACGCGATCCCGTAGGCCTCGAGGAGACCGCGCGCGGCGTACTCCGGGAGGACGGTGGTGCCGGCGGAGCGGGCCGAGCCGAGCACCCGGTCGGCCTTCGCCCGGTCGACCGGGAACGACCGGACCTCCTCGTGCACCCGGGTCGTCCACGCCCGGTACTTCGCGAGGCCGGCGAGCCCCTCGACGGCCTCCTCCGGGAAGGTGTACGTCGGCACGCCGTGGCTCTCGAGGAGCGCGACCTCGGTCGAGAGGTCGCTGAGCCCGAACAGGCAGGCGACGATCGGTCTCCGGGTCGTCTCTTTCGCCGCGAGGATCGCCCGGGCGACCCCCTCGCCCGAGAGGATCCCGGCCGGGGTCGAGACGACGAGCGCCCCATCGACGCCGTTCGACCCCAGCATCAGGGTCAGGATGCGGCGGTACTCGTCCGCCGGCGTCTCGGCGGTCATGTCGAGGGGGTTGGCGATGCTCGCGATCGACGGCAGCCGCGCGGCGATTGGCGCCCGCACGTCGTCGGCGAGCGGCGGCAGCTCGAGCCCCTGGCGCACCGCGGCGTCCGCGGCGACGATCCCCGGTCCGCCGGAGTTGGTGAGGATGAACAGTCGCGGCCCGTCCATCTGGAGGCCGCTCGAGAAGATCTTCGCGAGCCGGAACAGGTCGCCGAGCGAGTCGACCCGGCGGACCCCTGACTGGGCGAAGACGGAGTCGTACAGCTGGTCCCGTCCGGACTGGGCGAGCGAACCGGTATGGCTCCGGGCCGCCCGCTCCCCCGCCGAGGTCCGGCCGCTCTTGATCACCAGGACCGGCGTGTGGTCGGTGACCTCGCGCGCCGACTCCAAGAACCGCCGGCCGTCCGCGAGGCTCTCCACGTAGAGGAGGATCACCCGGGTCCTCCCGTCCCGATCGAACGCGGCGAGCAGGTCGTTCTCGTCGACCCCGGCCCGGTTGCCGACCGACACGAACCTCGAGAATCCGATCCTCTGCGTCGCGGCGTACTGGAGGATCCCCGCGCCCAGGGCCCCGCTCTGCGAGACGAAGGCGATGTTGCCGGCGGGAGGGAGCGACTCGCTGAACGTCGCGTTCAGGCCGACCGCCGGGTCGGTGTTGAAGACGCCGAAGCAGTTCGGACCGACCAGCGACATCGAGTACTTCCGGGCCCGAGCGACCACCTCGGCCTCGAGGGCCGCGCCGGCGTCCCCCACCTCCCGGAAGCCGGCCGAGATGACGATCGCGCCCTTCGTGCCGGCGCGCCCGAGCTCGTCGATCGTCGCGGCGACGCCGGCCGCCGGGACGATCACGACCCCGAGCTCCGGGGCCTCCGGGAGCGCACGCACGTCCGGGTAGCACCGGACGCCGGAGACACTCTTCCACGACGGATTGACCGGATAGGCGACCCCCTGAAAGCCCGAGGTGAGGAGGTTCCGGAAGAGGCTCGTCCCGACCCTTCCCGGCCGGTTCGACGCCCCGATGACGGCGACCGACGCCGGTCGGAACAGCTCGTCCAGCTCGGGAGAGCGACCGACCGTCATCGGCCCAGAAGTCCGGCGGACGGGCCCGCCCCTTATATATCAACGCCCCGTGAAACGTCGATGAGCGCGCACGGAGCGGCCGTCGGCGCACCTCCGGGTCAGGCTCCGCACGCTCCCTCCGGCGCCCCGGCGCGAGGACCCCGCGGCCTGCTCCAGCGGATGGACAAGGGCCAGCTCGCCCATGTCGTGGCGGTCGGGAGCGGCAAGGGCGGCGTCGGCAAGTCGTCGGTCGCCACGCTCCTCGCGGCCGAGCTCCGCCGTCGCGGCCGGAGCGTCGGGATCCTGGACGCCGACATCACCGGCCCGTCGGTCCCGAAGCTGCTCGGGGTGACCGGGCCGCTGCTCGACCGGGGGGAGGGGATCGAGCCGGCGACCTCCTCGGAGGGGATCCCGGTCGTCTCCTCGCAGTTCATGGTCGAGGACGAGCAGACCCCCGTGATCTGGCGAGGGCCGCTCGTGACGCGCCTGATCACCCAGTTCTTCGGGTCGGTCCGCTGGGGGAAGCTCGACTACCTGCTGATCGACATGCCGCCCGGGACGAGCGACGTCCCGCTCACGGTCTTTCAGACGATCCCGATCGACGGGATGGTCTTCGTGCTCACCCCGCAGGACCTCGCCGCGCTCATCGTGAAGAAGGCGATGAACATGGCCCGGGACCTCCACGTTCCGCTCCTCGGCGTCGTCGAGAACATGGCGTACGCGACCTGCCCGCACTGCCACGAGCGCTTCGAGCCGTTCGGCCCGAGCCGGGTCTCGCGCGTCGCCGAGGAGTACGGCATCCCCGTCCTGGGCCGGCTCCCCGTCGACCCGGCGGTCTCCGAGCTCGGGGACGCGGGGAAGCTCGCGACGCACACCGGCTCGGGACTGAGCGAGCTCGGCGCGGCGTTCGAGAAGGCGATCGAGGACGCTACGAAGAGCTCGATGACGGTCCTATAGCGCGGAGCTCGCGAAAGCCGATCGTTTCGACCGGGACGCCGCGACGGTGGAGCGCCTGCACCAGTCCCGGGAGATGGGCGTCGCCGACGACCGCCGCGAGTCGCCCGTAGCCGCGCGCGCGGAGACCGGCGAGGCGGTCGGCCATGTGCTCGTTCCGGTCGTCTAGGAGCACCTTGGCGAGCGTCGGGCTCGCCCGCCGCAGCTCCGTCTCGAACTCCTGGGGGTCGTCGGCGTATCGGTCCATCTGCTCCGTGACGACGCGCGCCGGCACGAACAGGCCGACGACCGCCCCGACCAGCAGGCTGACGCGCTCCTTGAGCGACAGCGAGGTGAGCAGGGACGTCAGGGTCGCGCGTATCGGGTCGTCGATCAGGAACAGCGGCAGCTCGCGCTCGTGCGCGATCCGGGCGGCGACCTTCATCTCCTCGCCGGCGCCGCCCCCGATCTCGGAGCCCAGACGGCGCTGGAGGAGCCCCCAGAGCCGGGCGACCAGCGGGACCCCCGGCGCCCGCCTCGCCCCGGGGTCCGCAGGAGCGAACAGGGCGGCGGCGCGTTCCCGGTCGAGCTCGACCGCGATGCCGTCCAGCACACGGTCGGCGAGGGTGCGCCGGATCGGCGTCGACAGGTCGATCACGTGCGCGGCCCCGAGCAGGAGCACCGGGGCCTCGTTCGTCCGCGCGAGCACGGCCGAGGATGCCCGTCGGTCCCTATCTGCTCTGGCCCCGCCCGCGCGGCCCCGCGAGGGCGCGGGCGGAGAACCCCAAATACCGGTGCGCGGTCGACGCCGCCGATGGCGTGGACGATCTTCACCGTGCCGAGCGAGCGGAGGAGCGAGCTGGACGCGGTGCTGCGGGACGACGTCGTCTCCCGTCAGAGCCAGAAGCTCCGGGACGGCCCGAGCGTCGGCGCCGCCGCCGCCACGACCGTCGTCCTCATCGAAGGAGGAGCGGACGGGGTGCAGCGGGCCGAGGGGCTCCTCGGGCCGGTCGGCACTCGGCTCGCCGGCGCCGACGCCGAGACGCTCTATCGGCGCCTGAAGGACGAGGAGGAGTCGGCCTCCTCCGGCATGGGGCTGTTCTTCACCGAGGAGTAGGCCCGTCCTACTCCGTCGCCGGTTCGTGCGACGGCTCGAGGTCCTCGCCCCCGGCGAAGATCCGCTGGCACTCACGGTAGAACGCGTCGAGCCCGGTCGCATCCTTCGCGCTGGTCGGCACGAGGCCGGCGACCGGTCCCATCACCTCGATCGCGCGGAACAGCTCGGTCGAGAGCTGCACGTCCGGGGTCGCCGGCGTCGCCTGGACGGCGTCGTAGAGGAGGCTCGGCTCCTCCGACCAGCCGACGACCTCGGCGAGCTGGTCGGCGCCCAGCACGTCCGACTTCGCGAGGACGTTGACGAGCGGCAGGCGGAACCGGAACTCGACGGTCGCGCTCAGCAGGAGCAGCGAGACGTAGCCGGAGGCGCTGCGCGCGAGCGCCGGGTCGAACAGGAAGGCGATGAGCGCGCGGTCGCCGCCGAGCGCGTCGACGATCGCCTTGGAGGCCTCGCGGAAGGCGAACAGCTCGATCTGGCCCGGGGTGTCGACCAGGAGGTAGTCGCTCGACAGTTCGCTGATCGCCTGCTTCACCTCGAAGACCTTGAGCGCGATCATGTCGGCCGCGGCGACCTGCGCGCCGTTCGGCCCGAGCCCGTACTCGTCCTGCAGGTCGGCGAGGCGCACCCACTCGCGGATGTCGACGTCCGGGTCGAGCTCGCCTCCCTCGAGCCCGGGGTCGAGGTTGACGACCGCCGGGTCGTAGCCGTTCGAGCGCATCCAGTCGGCGAACGCCCGTACGAACGACGTCTTGCCGGCGCCGGCAGTGCCGGCGACGAAGACGGCCGCCGGCTCTTCCGTCACCGGTGCCCGCCGCCCCCGCGGCGCCGCTTCAGCTCGCCGGCGAGCGCGCGGAGGAACGTCGCCTTGCTCGTGCCGGCCTTCTTCGTCACCTTCACCCGACCGGCGTAGGTGAAGAACCGGCGGGGGTACTGGCGTTCCGGCTCCAGCTCCGCCTTCGCTCCGAGGTGCTTCGCGGCCTCGGCGATCTCCTCGGCGGTGACGTCCACGAGCGCGTCGGCCGCCGGGACCCGACGGCCGCCGGCGCGGGAGAGCTTCTCGAGGTACGCCGGGTAGACGTAGAAGTGCTCGGGCATCGCGCCCGCCCGCCGGCCTAGCTCGCCGGCGCGGCGACCCGGATCCCGTTCAGGACGCCGTCCTGGCCGGGCCGCGAGAGGACGCGGACGAGCCCCAGGTCCGTCTCGAGGATCGCGCCGCGCGTGATGATGTTCCGCTGGACGTAGTTCGGGTTCGCCGGGTTGTCCCGGACCGTGACGATGCGGGCACGCTGCGTCTTGCGGGACGCCGGGTCGTAGACGTTGATCGACGCGGCCGTGAGGACACGGAGCTTCTGGTTGTGGCCGCGGACGCGATACGGCTTGACGCGCCCCGCGCCGACCGTCGCGATCTGGAGCTCGCGGGCGATCTCGAAGCGACGCTTCTTGCGGATCGGTCGGAGGCGGCCTCCGGTCCGCTTTCGCCGTGAGCGCCCCTGCCAGATCCCCATCGGTGCCCCCGAGAGCGGCGTGCGACCGTGGGACGGTATTTGAGTCTTTCAGCGAGGCGAGCTCCCGGCGAGGGCGGAGCGGCCGGCGCGGGGACTTTAGGACGGGCCGGGCTCCTGAGGCCGTGCTCGGCGAGCGGCCTCGGACGGTCGTCGGCATCGACGAGGCCGGCCGCGGGGCGTGGATCGGCCCCCTCGTGGTCGGCGCGGTGGCGGTCCCCCGGGACGAGCTCGCGACGGTCGCGGCGACCGGCGCCCGCGACTCGAAGACCCTGAGCCCGAGCCGTCGCGAGGAGATCCTCTCGGCCCTCGAGCGGTGCGCGACGGTCCGCTCGCTCGAGGCGACGCCGGCCGAGATCGACCGGCACGTCGCGGGCCACCGTCTCAACGAGCTCGAGGCGTCGCTCTTCGGCCGGCTCGCCCGGGAGTTCGCCCCCGCCGAGGCGCGGGTCGACGCGTGCGACGCGAACCCCCGCCGTTTCGGCGCGTCGGTCGCCCACCACGCCGGGCCGTCCGTCCTCGTGTTCTCCCGTCATCGGGCGGACGCGCTCGACACGCTGGTCGGCGCCGCGTCCATCGTCGCGAAGGTGCGGCGGGACCGGGCGGTCCGCGCGCTCGCCGCCGAGCTCGACGAGGAGGTCGGGAGCGGCTACCCGTCCGACGCCCGCACCGTCCGCTTCGTCCGCCGTCGCGTCGGGGCCGGAGCGCCCCGGCCGACGTGGCTGCGGTGCTCGTGGTCGACGACGCGAAGGGTTATCGGCGACGTCGGCCCGTCGCGGGCCCCCGGGGAGCGGCCGTGACGATCGAGGAGACCCTCGCTGGCCTGGTCGAGCGCTTCAACCGCAAGGTCGAACGGACCCCGGCCTTGGCCGACGAGCTGCGCGGGGTCGCTCGGACGATCGCGATCCGCCTCGGACCGGCGGGCAGCTACGCCGTCGACCTCGCCGACGGGCGGCTCACGAACCTGCGCTCCGGCGCCCCGGCGCGCGCCGACCTCTCCATCGCGACCGACACCGCGACGTTCGAGGGCCTGGTCGCCAAGGAGATCGGGCCGATGAAGGCGCTCGTCACGCGCAAGCTCGCGATCGACGGCTCGCTCGAGGACAAGCTCCTCCTGCGGCGGCTGCTGTAGGGGGCTACGGCAGGAAGACGCACGCCGCGACGCAGACCCCGTAGTGGTCCATCGGGATCGAGAGCTCCTCGGTGCGGTAGTGGATGCGCCGGAGCTCCACGCCGCGGAAGTGCGCGATCTCCTCCATGCGCCACTTGAGGAACTCCTTGAGCGACTTCTGGGTGCCGTGCAGGTGGCCCTCCGCGACGTAGCCGCCCTGGCCGTCGGAGCGGAAGCCGTAGGCGATCCCGGCGCTGATCACCTCGCCCTCGCCGCCCCCGTGGCGGGCGAGGACGCAGTGCGTGATCGCGCCGCGGGCGATCCGCTCTCGGTCGACCTGCCGGATCCCGATCGGCAGGACCGACGAGACGCTGACGAGGTTCTGCTCGCCGATCCCGCTCTGCAGCAGCGCGAGGTCGAACGCGTTGAGCTCGCTCGTCTTGTTGATCCCCTTTCCGCTGGTGACGAAGAAGCGGCTCGGGACGCGCACGAGCGTCTGCTGCTCGGGCTCTCGCTTCGGGGGCACGCGCCGTCGAGCGCGCCTCTCGCTTAAGGTTTGACTCGCCCGGACGCGCTAGACCATGATCGCGTGACGACGACGCATCGACTCCTCGCTCTCGCCGCGCACGGCGAGCAGCTCGGCGATGAGGGCGTCGGTGAGGCGGAGGCTCGCGGACTCGAAGAGCGTGCCGAGCGGCGCGAGCTTCGGGCGCTCCGCGTCGTCGGCGAGCTCGATCGGCAGGAGCAGCGAGGCGGTGTGCGCGAGCTTCGAGTTCGCGTGCGCGGTCACGACGACCAGGATCGCGCCCTCGCGCCGGACGATGTTCGCCGTCTGGATCGACGAGGAGCTCTCGCCTTGGCCGGAGAGGATGACGACGGCGTCCCCCGCCCGCACGATCGGCGTCACGCTCTCGCCGATCACGTAGGCCCTCAGGCCGGTCTGGACGAGGCGCATCGCGAACGCCCGGCCGACGATCCCGCTGCGGCCCGCCCCGTAGACGAAGATCTGCGGTGCCTGGGAGAGGATACGGACGGCGCGTTCGATCAGCGCCGGATCGACCCGCTCGAGGGCGCGCGTGACGCGTTCTCCGATGTAGCGCTGCGCGCGGACGAACGGCGAGGGGCTAGCGTCGGCGGCCACCGCTGCCTCCGTGACGCGAGCCGCCCCGGGGGCGCGGCTTCGGCCGCCGGGGACGGGACGAGCGCGACGCCGCCGCGGCACGAGGGGC
>JASHSA010000055.1 GCA_030037035.1 Thermoplasmata archaeon | reverse complement strand
CGGTGCTTCTTCTTCAACCAGAGCTACTTCTGGCGCTCGAGCCTCGGCTTCTGCCTCAAGGCCGACGGCGACCGCTGCCACGTCGTCCCGCAGAGGACGACCTGCTATGCGACGTTCAGCGGCGACCTCGCGCCGGCGCTGCTGGCGTGCGACGCCGAGGTCGAGCTCGCCGGCCCGAGCGGACGGCGGCGCCTCCCCCTGTCGGGGCTCTACGACCTCGTCGGCGACGGGATCCGGCGGCTGACGACCGCCCCGGGCGAGCTCCTGGTCGCGATCCACCTCCCCTCCGCGGCGCGCGGCCGCCGCGGCCGTTATCTCAAGCTGCGGGTCCGTCCGGCCTACGACTTCCCCGAGCTCGGGGTGGCCGTGGCGGGGCGATGGTCGGCGGACGGTCACGTCGAGGAGCTTCGGCTCGCCGTCGGCGGCGCCGAGCCCCAGCCGCGCCGCTACGACGAGCTGACCGCACCGCTCGTGGGCGTACGTCTGGACGACCGCCGGCGGCGCGAGCTCGGCGACGAGCTCGCGCGCCGCGTCCGGCCCGTGCACAACACGTTCCTGCTGCCGGAGTACCGCAAGAAGATGGTCGCCGTCTACGCCCGGCGCGCGCTCGAGGAGGCCGAGCGCAGAGGCGTCGCATGAGCCCGGCGCCGGTCTTCGCCCTCGTCCCCGTGAGCCGGCTGCTCGGCCACGAGGAGCACGACCAGGCGAAGGTCGACGAGCTCGTCGAGGAGCTGCGGCGTACCGGCGAGTTCCGCGAGCCGATCTGGGTCGCGCGCGGGTCGTACGTGATCCTCAACGGCCACCACCGCGTCGAGGCGTCGCGCCGGCTCGGGCTCAAGTACGTCCCCGCGTGGGTCTTCGACTACCACGGCGACGAGGTCGAGCTCGACCGCTGGCGCCCGGGCCCGCCGATCGACAAGGCGGAGGTCCTCCGCCGCGCGAGCCTCGGCCGCCCGTTCCCCGCGAAGACGACCCGGCACCGGCTGAAGGTCGAGCTCCCGCCGAGGAGCGTCCCGCTCGAGGAGCTCGCCGGCTGAGCCGGCGCCGACCAGGCGGCGCCGAAGCCGTCAGCCTAACGAAGCGGACCGTCGTGGGAGCGGCAGATCGCGCCGATGCGTACCCTGACGTTCGACGAGCTCCCGGCCGCCCTCGAGGCGCAGCGGGCGGCGCTCGGGCTCGGCGCGTTCTCCGGCTACCTCGACCGCCGGGCGGTGCGGGCCTACCGGCGCCGCGGCCTCGAGCTCTCCGACTACGTCGGGCTGTTCGCGGTCGACGGGGGCCGGCTGCTCGGCCAGGTGGTCGTGCTACGGCTCCCCTACCGCGCCCGCGACGGCGTGGAGACCGTCGCCGGGATCGCGAGCGTGACGACCGCGCCGCACGCCCGTCGGCGGGGCGTCGCGCGCGGGCTGCTCGAGGAGGCCCACCGACGCGAGCGCGAGGCCGGCGCGCGCTACGCGCTCCTCTGGACGAGCCCGTCGTGGTACGCCCACGACCTCTACGAGAGCCTCGGCTACCGCGACGTCTTCGTGCCGCCGCTCGCGCTGCGCGCCTCCGCCGGGACCCGCTCCCTGCCCCGCGGGGAGAGCCTGAGGGGCGCGAACGCCGGAGCGCTCGAGGAGCTGGAGGAGCTCCACCGCACGTTCTCGCGGGACCGGACCGGCTTCGCCTCCCGTCCGGCGGGGTTCCTGCGCGTGGAGCGCGAGGCCGGCCGTGACCTGGAGGGGCTCCTCGTCCTGCGCCGACGGGGACGCGCCGTCGGCTACGCGGTGGCCGCGCGCCGGTCGAACCACCTCGCCTGCGGGGAGCTGGTCGCCGGGCCGCGCGACGTCCCGGCGCTCCTCCGGGCCCTCGAACGCGCGGCCCCGACGGGGGTCCTCGCCCTCGGGAACACGCCGGTGCTCGACCACGCCGCCGAGCTCACGCGGCGCGGTTACGCCGTGCGCCGCGAGGCCGAGTGGAGGTCGCTCATGGCCTGCCCGCTCGCGGGGGCCCCGTCGGCGAGGACGCTCCGGCGCGAGCTGACGACCGACGACCGGGCGTTCCTCTGCATGAGCCTCGACCGCTTCTGAGGGTCCCCGGCGCCGGCTACGGGCGCTTTGCCCGCGTGGCGCTCGGCGCGGAGTACGGGAGCGGCAGCGCGCCGTCCGCGAACCGTCGCAACGTCGCGGCGAGCAGCTCGACCTCGACGGGGTGCAGGCGCGCGCGCAGCGACGCCGGGGTGTCGTCCGGCAGGACGTCGATGCGCTCCTGCGCGATCGTCGGGCCGCGGTCGAGGTCGTCGGTCACGACGTGCACGGTCGCTCCCGTGACCCGCTCGCCGGCGGCGAGGACCGCCTCGTGCACGCGCATCCCGTAGAGGCCGCGACCCCCGTGCAGCGGGAGCAGCGACGGATGGACGTTGATCGCGCGGCCGCGCCATGCCGCGACCCAGTTGGGCGGCAGGATTGTGAGGAAACCGGCGTTGACGACGAGCTCGACGCCCTTGGCGGTCAGCTCGTCGGAGAGGCGCCGTCCCCAGTCGTCGGCCGGTACGCCCCGCGAGGGGAGGACGAGCGTCGCGAGGCCGCGACGGCGCGCCTTCTCGATCGCGGGAGCGTGCGGACGGTCGGCGACGACGAGCGCGATGCGCACCGGAAGGTGCCCGCCGCTCGCCTGCTCGGCGAGCGCGTCGAGCGTCGTCCCCTCCCCGGAGACGAGCACCGCCACCGTCAGGATGCGGCTCACGGCCGCTCGGAGCCCGGCGCCCGTAAAGACGGTGGCGCCCGGCGGGCCGCTACAGCATCACGCGGAGGTTCAGCTTGTCGGTGAGCTCCTTGTAGCGGTTGCGGATCGTCACCTCGGTGACGCCGGCGACCTCGGCGACCTCGCGCTGGGTCCGGCGCTCCCCGCTCTGCACGGTCGAGATGTAGATCGCCGCGGCGGCGACGCCCGTAGGTCCCCGACCGCTCGTCAGCTCCCGCTCGGTCGCGAGCTTGAGGATCTCGTTCGCCCGCGACTGGACCTCGCCCTTGAGCTTCAGCTCCGAGCAGAACCGCTGGATGTAGTCCTGCGGGCGCGTCGGGAGGAGGCGCAGGCGCAGCTCGCGGGTCATGAACCGGTACGTCCGGCCGATCTCCTTGCGGCCGATCCTCGACTTCGACGCGATCTCGTCGAGCGTCCGGGGGACGTTGCACTGGCGGCAGCTGCCGTAGAGGGACGCCGCGACGACCCCCTCGATCGACCGGCCCCGGATCAGGTTCTTCGTGACGGCCTTGCGGTAGATCATCGCCGCCGTCTCGCGGACGTTGCGCGGGAGCGCCATGCCGGAGGCGATGCGGTCGAGCTCGGCGAGCGCGAACGCGAGGTTCCGCTCGGTCGCGTTCGAGACGCGGATCCGCCGCTGCCACTTCCGCAGCCGGTACAGCTGCGCGCGATTGCGCGTCGGGATCGACTTGCCGAACGGGTCGCGGTTCTTCCAGCCGATCTCGGTCGAGAGGCCTTTGTCGTGGATCGTCAGCGTCGTCGGGGCGCCGGTACGCGAGCGCTTCTCGCCCTGCTCCGCGTCGAACGCCCGCCACTCGGGGCCCTGGTCGATCATCGACTCCTCGAGGACGAGCCCGCACTCGTCGCAGACGAGCTCCCCTCGCTCGTAGTCTCGGGTCAGGTGGCTCGACCCGCAGCTCGTGCAGCGCGTCGCCGGCCCGGTGACCTCCGGTCGCTCCTCGACCTCCCGATCCTCCGGCCCGGGGGCGTCGCCCGGCGGCTCCGGCGCGCCTTTCATCCCCGCCGGACCTCCGCGCTGAGCAGCGACGCGGCGTCGATCGGGCTCGGGACGCGGCGCGGGCGAACGAGCAGGTACGGCCGCGCCACGGGCCCGAAGACCCGGACCACGCGCCCCTCGAGTCGGCCGCTCGCGTCGCGCACGGCGGTCCCCTCGGCCGCGTACCGTTCCGAGAGGCAGCGCACCGTAACGAACCCGCTCGGGGTGAACGCGACAACCGTCCCCACGGGGGGGACCCCTCCGCCGGCCGGTTCGCGCGCCAAGTAGTATAAACGACTTTCGAAGTGTATAATAGTCTTACGCCCGATGGATATCGAGGGAGTTCCGAGGGAGGCGTTGGCGTCCTGCGGGGTGGCGCCCGGGCGCCGGCCGGCCTCCCGAGGAACCCGGCGGCTCACCTCGCCTGGGCCCGGAGCGCGGCGGGGGACCGGCGCCTGGGGAGGTCTCCGCGGCGAGGAGGTCGCCGCGTTAGTCCCGGTGGCGGGAGCGCTGGCGTCGAGGCACCGGCGAGCCCGCCACGGAGCCTTCGGGGCTTCCTTCCTCGGCGAGGTCGGGGGGGACGTAGGCCGAGGCGATCGCGATGCGCGTGGGCCGGTGGAGCCGCGGTCCGGCGCCCTCGGAAAGGCTGTCCGGGCTCTGCGGGGAGGGGGCGCCGGCCGCCTCGTCGGGGACCGGATTGAGCGGGGGCACGATTGGGGAGGGGAACTGGGAGGCCGGGCGCGGGGCGACCGGAACGGTCGTGCTCGGGACCGGGACCGCCACCGGAACGGGCACCGGGACCGGCACCGGAACGACGTCGCGGCCCGGCCCTCCGGAAGGGGAGACCGGCGTGCGGACCCTCCCGCTCTCCGGGGAGCCGTCCTCCTCGCGTGAGGAGCCCTCCGCCGCCGCGTCCGCGCCGGGACCCTCGAGGCTGTCGTCGTCGCTCGGCTCCGAGGACCCCGCCCCCGCCGCGGCGGTCCCCGCCGCCGCGAGCCGCTTCTCCCTCGTCAAGCGGTCGACCTCCGCCCAGAGCGCCTCGACCTCCTCCTCGGGGGAGGCGTAGCGGCGGTCCTCGCTGAGCGCCTGGCGGACCTGGGAGATCAGGCGCACCGCGTCGGTCGCCTGGTGGGCCCGCGTCTTGATGCGGTGCAGGCGTCGGGCGAGGTTGCGCGCCTCGCTGAGGATCTCGTCCTCCTGGGCGTCGGAGAGCGACGCCACCGGCGGCGCCCGGGGGATCCGCGCGACGGCGCGGCGCGCCTCGAGCAGGCGCTCGGCGCTGGCGTCCAGCACCGGCTCCTGGAGCGAGCGCAAGAGGTGCGCGAACGTGCCGGCCGCCTCGCGAACGTCCTCGCCCCGGTCCCGCGCCCGTCGGATCGACAGCCCGAGCGCCTGCGCCTCCTGGACGATGTACTTCGGGATCGCGTCGTTCAGGACCGCGAGGGCGAACGACGCCCCGGCGGCGGCCTTCTCGATCGACGTCGGGGTCAGCGGCTCGCCGAGGAGCTGGGCCCGGGGGTTCCCGACGCGCGCGTCGATGCGGGCGAGGTCAAGCCCGACCGTCTCCGCGACCGCGCGCAGGCCGTCGACGCGGGAAAGCAGCTCGCGGAGCCAGCCCCAGTCCTGGTCGGCCCGGGCGAGGAGCGCCTCGGCGCGCTTGACGGTCGCCTCGGCCCGGCCGACGTCGCCGGCGCGCATCGCCTCGTCGAGGTCGCTCTCCAGCTGGGCCGTCGGGATCGGGAGCCCCTCCGCCTGGTACGGTCCCGCACGCTCCTGGACCTCCGCCAGACGACGGCGCAACTGGGGGAACGGGGAGGTCTTCCTGGGCGGCAACGACTAGCTCCGGCTCGGGGGAAAAGCGAGGGCGCGCATAAGGCGCGTGAGCGCCGCGTCGGCCTCCGCAAAGCGCCGGGACCTGAGCAGTTCGGTCACGTCGTGGATCTGGCGGGCCGCCTCCGTCGCCTCGGGACTGTCGGCCGGCAGGTTCCGGATCCGCGAGGCGAGGCTCCGGGCCTTCGTCATCAGCGAGGCGATCCCCTCGGGGGTCATCGCGGGCGGCCCCGCGGGCGGGGCCACCGGCGGCTGCACCGGGGTCGAGGGGGGTTCGGGGATCTCGACCGGCAACGAGGGGCGAGGGAGCCGGCTGGCGGCGCGTTCCGGGGCGATCTCCGCCGGGGGCTCCTCCCCGGCCGGCCCCGGGACCTCGACCGAGGCGGGAGGAGGAGCTGCGGGCGCCGGAGGGGCGCGCGCGGCGGGAACCCGGGCCGGCGGCGCGCGCGCGGCCTCCTCTTCGGCCTCCTTCGCTTCCCGAGCGAGGTCGGCGAGGACCGTGCGCAGCTCCCGCACGCTCCCGACGGCGCTGTCGAGACGCCCCTCCGACAGGTGCTGCGACGCTTCGGCGTGGAGGCGGCGCGCGACCTGGGCCTTGCGATGGCGGGCCGGGTGCGCCTCCAGGGCCTTCCGATGTCCGTCGAGCTCCGCCTCGAGCGCGGACGGGATCGCTTCGTGCAGCTTCATCAGCGTCGCCGCGGCGGCCTGCGCCACGAGGTCGATCTCGCGCTCGGTCGCCGGCCCTGCGACGAGGTTCGCGCGGGCCGACTCGAGACGCTCGGCGCCGACGTCGAGGCGGATCCCGAGCTGCTCGGCCTCCGCGCGGAGGGTCACCACCTGCGCGATCAGCGCCTGGAGGCCCCGCCAGTCGGCTTCCAGGCGCCCGAGCCGACGCTCGGCCGACGTCAGCCGCGCGATCGCCGACGCCGGGTCGCCGGAGCGGAGGCTCTCGGCGACTCCGGTGAGCTCGTCCTCGACGGCGACGTGGAGGCCGGTCGACTCGAGCGCGCGGTACCGCTCCTGGAGGTCGGAGAGGTGGCGGGAGAGGAGCTCCTCCGCCTCCCGCTCGAGGCGTCCCTGCGCCGAGCGGAGGATCTGTTGGGCGTCGGCGAACCTCCCGGCGGCCTCGTTGAGCGCCGCCTCGCAGAGCTCGCCGGTGACGTCCGGGGCGTCCTGGTCGACGGTGCGCAGCAGTTCCGTTCGCTCGAGGAGCGCCCTCGCGAGGGAGGCGTTGACCTCGGCCTCGGGGCTAGGCTCCGGCCGTGGCGGGGGCGGGGCCGAGAACGGTACCGGCTCCACCTCCGTTTCGGCGGGGGCGCTCACCGCGATCGGTCCCCCGATCGCCCCCCGCAGCGACGTGGGAAACCCGCAGCGAGGACAGTGCTCGGTACCGTCCGGTAGCTCGTCCTGGCAGACCGGACAGGCGTCCTCCACGAGTGACACTTCCGAAAATCCCACGAAGAACCGACCTAAAGTCGTTGGGGGGGTCCCGCCCGAGCTAGCCGCCCGAGAACGTCGGGACGAGGACGAGGCGCGTCGGCGCGGTGAGCGGCGTGTCCAGCGGGATCGAAACGCCGTCGACCAGGACGGCCGAACCTTCCGGCGACTCTCCGACCTCCCGGACGAGCTGCTTGACGAGCGTGCCGGCCGGGACCAGGCGCCGATACCGCTGCGATCGCCCGGCCCGGGCGACCTCGACCTCGACCTCCAACGGTGGGGAGGCGCTGAGGGGGAGACGCTCCGGCGGAGGGGTTGCCGCCCCGGCGCCCTTTGAACTCCCGCGATGCATACGCATCACCAGATCTCGAATCTGGCGCCTTGGCCGAGCTAGGCTACCTCAGCACCCGCTCCGTCAGGGAGATGCCGTGAATTTGAGCGTTTCCGGGCATCGACCCCCGAAGGCCTTGCCCCGCTCGATGCGAACTTCGCCGTCCCCCGTCGCTCCGATCGGCCCCCCACCGAAGGGAGTCACCCCGCTCCGGCCGCGGATCCCCCGGGGCCGAGGGTCCTCGGGCTAGGAGCTGGGGTCGTCCGCCACGAGCCGCTTACCCATGCTGACCACGTCGTCCACCGAGTAGCCGACGCGCTCCCAGAAGGCGACGGCGTTCTCGTTGGACGCGCGGACCTGGAGATTGACCTTGGGGCACCCGAGCTGAAGGAGGCGCCGCTCGGCGTCCTGAACCAGCAGCCTCGCGATCCCGAGCCGTTGGTGGCTCGGGG